>DASUPZ010000313.1:0-13430 GCA_036280855.1 Pyrinomonadaceae bacterium
TCAAAGAACGTTCCGGGAATCGGCGACACTTATCACATCTCGCGTGTCGAGCCTTCGCGCTACGACGCCGGCACGTGTTATCTCGCCGTCGACGGACATCGTCTCAACGACATGAAGCCTTACCTGTTTGTGACGAAAGACTACGGCGCCACGTGGACGTCGATCGTCAACAATCTTCCGAAGTGGGGCAATGTGAACGTCATCGAGGAGGATCCGAAGAACAAAGACCTGCTGTACGTCGGTACGGAATTCGGTCTTTTCGTCTCGTTAAATGGCGGACGCGAATGGAAGCCGTTTATGTCAGGCATGCCGACGATGCGTATCGACGACATCCTGGTCCATCCGCGTGATAACGATCTGATCGTTGGAACTCACGGTCGTGGCATCTACATTCTGGACGACATCACACCTCTCCAACAATTGTCGCAAAAGGTGATGGACTCGGAAGCGCACTTGTTTGAAGTGCGGCCGGGAACGCTCTGGCAGAACGACATTCGTCTCGCTCGTTACTGGGGCGGCGCAAAGATCTTCCGCGGCACGAACCCGGTGCCGGGCACGTCAGTCAGTTATTACCTGAAGTCACCGGCTTCGAGTGATGTGAAGATCACGGTCACGGATTACACGGGCAAGGTGGTCCGTAACATTACGGGAACGAATGAAGCTGGTTTGAACAGGGTGCAGTGGAACCTTCGTGGTGATCCGCCTCCGCGTCCGACCGGCGGCGGCCCTGGTGGCGGCGGCGGTGGAGGAGGTGGCGGTGGTGGTGGAGGTGGAGGCGGCGGCGGTGGTTTCGGAGGCCTCGCCCAGGGACTGCCACTTGAAGCCGGCACCTACAACCTGAAACTGACAGTCGGTGGCAAGGATTACACGACGAAAGTCGTGCTTGAAAACGATCCTGGAATAAATTGAGCCACAGATTTACGCGGATTACACGGATCGATCTGTGTAATCCGCGTAATCTGCGGTTAAACCACTCTCGCAATCACGCACTTCAGGTAGTAAGTTTCAGGCACGCCAAGCAGGACCGGATGATCCGTCGCCTGCATGCGCTTCTCGATGATCTGTATTCGCCGGTGCGCGTCAATCGCCGCACCGGCGATGATCTCGAGAAACAACTCTTCCGGCACGTGATAAGAACACGTGCAGGTTATCAGCACGCCGCCGGGATTCAACAACTTCAAAGCCCGCAAATTAATCTCTTTATAACCACGAACCGCGGACTTCAGGCTCGCACGGTTCTTCGCAAACGCAGGCGGGTCGAGCACGATCACGTCGAAACGCTCACGCGCGCTTTCCATCTCACGCAACGCATCGAACACGTTCGCTTCGACAAACTCAACGTTCGCAAGGTTGTTGATTGACGCATTGCGGCGTGCGGCCTCGACTGCATCCGCCGAGATATCAATACCGGTGACTTGTTCGCAAACCGAAGCAAGGTGAAGCGCAAACGCGCCGTTGAACGTAAAGCAGTCGAGCGCACGGCCGCGAGCGGTTGTTTGCGCAGCCGCACGAGCGGCCAATCGATTGTCGCGTTGATCCAGAAACGATCCCGTTTTCTGTCCACCCAGTGGTTCGACGTAAAAGCGGAGCCCGTGTTGCAGGATCTCCAGTTCAGCCGGAGCCTCGCCATAGATCGTCGCGGCAATCAACGGCAAGCCTTCGAGCTCGCGAACACGTGCGTCATTGCGTTCGATCACCGCGCGTGGGTTGAACTCTTCGATTAGCAGTTCGGTCAGCAGAGGTTTGACTGCGTCAGTGCCCTGGGAAAGTGTTTGCAGCACCAGCACGTCGGCGTACCGATCGACGATCAACGACGGAAGCAGGTCGCCTTCGGAGTAGATGAGACGGTACGCATTTGTATCTGCGGGAATGTGTCGCCGGTTCGCCGCCTCACGGATTCGCTCCCGCCACCAGCCGCGGTCTATCTCTTCCTTGTTTTGCGTCAGAAATCGCAGGGCGATTTGTGAAGAATCGCTGAAAAGCGCCTGCCCGATGAAGTTGCCGCGTTCGTCCGTGACGGTGACGATCGAGCCACCCGCGGCATCGATCTCGACCACGTCACTGCGATAGATCCACAAATGACCATGCCTGACGCGGTCTGCGCCACGTTTGTTTACCTTTACTGTCATATCCGCCAATCATGTTAATCTTGTAATCCTGTCAATTACTACTGCAAACGACGATATGATCGACTACAAAAAGGATCTGGGAGACCCCGGAGAGTTTCCCTACACGCGCGGGATTTACCCAAACATGTATCGCGGCCGGCTTTGGACCATGCGCCAGTATGCCGGTTACGCGACCGCGGAAGAGTCAAATGCACGTTACAAGTATCTGCTGGCTCACGGCACAACCGGCCTCTCAGTCGCCTTCGATCTGCCGACACAGATGGGGTTGGATTCCGACGATCCGCTTGCGATGGGCGAAGTCGGAAAAGTCGGCGTCGCGATTGATTCACTCGAAGACATGGAGCGTCTCTTCTCGGGCATCCCGCTTGACGAAGTGTCAACTTCGATGACGATCAACTCGACCGCGGCGATACTGTTGTCGTTGTATCTCGCGGTCGCGCGTAAGCAGAACGTGCCGTTTGAAAAACTCAGAGGCACGCTGCAAAACGACATCCTGAAGGAGTACATCGCTCGCGGCACTTACATTTACCCTCCGTCGCAGTCACTTCGGCTCGTAACTGACATCTTTGCTTTCTGCGCGCGCGAGGTCCCTAACTGGAACACGATCTCGATCAGCGGTTATCACATTCGTGAAGCTGGTTCGACTGCTGTGCAGGAAGTTGCGTTCACGCTCGCCGATGGAATCACGTACGTCGAGGCCGCGATGAAAGCCGGTCTCGAAGTCGACGAATTCGCGCCACGCATCTCGTTTTTCTTCAATGCACATAACAACCTGCTCGAGGAGATCGCGAAGTTTCGCGCCGCGCGCCGGCTCTGGGCGCGCATTATGCGCGATCGTTTCAAAGCACGTGATCCGCGTTCGATGATGCTGAGATTTCACACGCAGACCGCAGGTTCGTCGCTCACTGCGCAACAGCCTGAAGTCAACGTCGTGCGCACGACGATCCAGGCGCTTGCGGCGGTGCTTGGTGGAACGCAGTCGTTGCACACAAACTCGATGGACGAAGCCCTCGCACTTCCGACAGAAGCCACCGCGCGAGTTGCTTTGCGGACTCAGCAGGTGATTGCTTACGAATCGGGACTTGCTGAGACCCCGGATCCTTTCGGAGGGTCGTATGCCGTGG
The DNA here is from genome assembly GCA_036280855.1 of Pyrinomonadaceae bacterium. Classification (GTDB taxonomy): domain Bacteria; phylum Acidobacteriota; class Blastocatellia; order Pyrinomonadales; family Pyrinomonadaceae; genus PSRF01. Next base: position 3,254 of record DASUPZ010000313.1, read on the forward strand.
AGCAACTGACGAACGAGGTGGAAGAACAGGCGCTCGAATATTTGGAAAAAATTGAGGCGATGGGCGGGATGCTGCGTGCAATCGAAACCGGCTACGTGCAACGCGAGATCCAGGAGTCGGCGTATCGTTACCAACGAGCAATCGAGACGCAGGAGCAGATCGTCGTCGGCGTAAATCGTTTTCAAATCGAGGAAGAGCAGACGGTGCCGGTGTTGCGAATCGATCCGGCGCTCGAGCACGAGCAGGTCGAGCGTCTGCGAGCGTTGCGCGGGCGGCGCGATTCGGAAAGTGTGACGGCGGCTTTGAACAAGCTGGAGCAGGCAGCCGGAACTAGTGAAAACTTGATGCCGCGAATTCTGGAATGCGTCGAGGCTTACGCGACCGTGGGTGAGATCAGTAACACGCTGCGACGCGTCTGGGGAGAATATCGCGAAACCTCGACCATTTGAAAAAATAGGTCTTATAGGTCCTATAGGACTTATACGTCCTATTTTGCGGAGCAGAATCATGAACCGAAGAACATTCACCAAGACCCTCGGCCTGAGCGTCGCGGCGCTCGGCGTGCGTGGTGTCGCCGGTGTGCCCGCCTTTGCGTGCAAACGAGCAACGCTGTATTCCATCACAATGGACGACTTCTACTGGACCAACGCGGTGAAGCTCACCGCGACCCAACGCAATGAAGCGATCCTCGGCACACTGCGCGACCATTCACACCAGGCGGCGCTTTTCGTCATCGGACGCAACATCGACAGTGCCGAAGGCAAGGAACTCCTGACGCCGTGGGACAGTTCCGGTCATCTGATCGGCAATCACACTTACTCTCATCGCCCCTACGATGCGCCCGAGGCGAACGTTGCCGAGTACCAGAAAGACATCCTGCGCGCCGAAGCCCTGTTGAAAGAGTTTCCGCGGTTTAAAAAGTACTTTCGTTTCCCGATGCTGAAGGAAGGTGAAACGGTGGAGAAGCGTGATGCAATGAGATTGTTTTTCGCAGAGCATGGCTATCGCAACGGCCACGTCACGATCGACAACTCCGACTGGGCGATCGATCAGCGGCTCACGGCGCGCCTGAAGAAAGATCCGGCGGCAGATGTAAAACCTTACCGGGATTTCTATCTCGAACACATGTGGGCGCGGGCTGAGTATTACGACAAACTCGCTCGAAGCGTCGTCGGGCGTCCGATCAACCACACCGTGCTCATGCACTTTAATCTTCTGAACGGACTTTTTCTCGGCGATCTGATTGAGATGTTCAAACGAAGGAACTGGCAGTTGATTAATGCTGAAGAGGCATTTACGGATCGCGTGTTTGCATCAAACCCCAAAGTCGTTCCGGCTGGTGAGAGCCTCGTCTGGTCGCTTGCGAAAGAGAAGCGAAAGATAGCGAAGTCGCTGCGCTACCCCGCCGAAGACGCGATGTATGAAAAAGCACGAATGGATAAACTCGGATTGTAAGTTCAGAGTTCAACCTTTGGGTTGTTCTTGCGGTTACAATCAAACCGCAAGCTAAAGCTTGAACTCTGAACTAGTTGAAATGCATCTGTTAGAGGTAAGAAATCTTCAAACACACTTTCCCACTCGCTCCGGACTGGTGCGGGCGGTGGCCGGTGTCAGCTTTCATCTCGATCGCGGAGAACTGCTCGGACTCGTCGGCGAATCTGGTTGCGGTAAGTCGATCACCGCGCTCTCGGTCATGCGCCTCATCGCGCCTCCCGGAAAAATCGTCAATGGCGAAATCCTCTTCGACGGCAAAGACCTTCTCAAAATCTCCGACGCCGAGATGCGCCAAATGCGCGGCGACGACATCGCTATGATCTTTCAGGATCCGATGACTTCGCTCAACCCTGTGTTCACCGTCGGCGAACAGATAGCCGAAGCACTGCGCCTGCACCGCAAGATGTCGCGTGCCGACGCGCGCCAGGCCACAATCGATGCCATGCGCGAAGTTGCGATTCCCGATCCCGCACGGCGCGTCAACGATTACCCGCATCAACTCTCCGGCGGTATGCGACAGCGCGTGATGATTGCCATGGCGCTCGCCTGCAATCCAAAGCTTTTGATCGCAGACGAGCCAACCACCGCGCTCGACGTCACCATCCAGGCGCAGATTCTCGAACTACTCGACGATCTCAGAAAGCGAAGAGAACTGGCAGTGCTGCTGATCACTCACGATCTCGGCGTCGTCGCCGAAGTCGCGGATCGTGTAGCGGTGATGTACACCGGAAGGATCGTCGAAGAGTCGCCGGTTGAAGAGTTGTTTGCACGACCCAAGCATCCATACACCGAAGGTCTCCTGCGTTCGGTCCCGAAACTGACGAGCACGCAGGTGATCGCAAAGGAACGACTGGAGACTATCGAAGGCGTCGTACCAAAGCCGACGGATCTTCCTCCCGGTTGTCACTTCGCGCCGCGCTGCCGTCATCGTATGCCGCGCTGCACGCAGGAAGACATCCCGCTTTACCAGCTCGACGGCAGTGTTCAGGTGCGATGCGTTCTTTACGATCTTGCTGCGGCCGTTGCAGCAGACCACGAAGGAGCTCATGAGCGCTCACGTTGACACAAACCATCAACCCGCTTTGCCCGTGCAGCCCGAGTCGGAGACACTCGTCAGTGTTCGTGGTCTCGTAAAACATTTTCCGGTCGAAGGCTCTGACGACGTTGTGCGTGCGGTCGACGGTGTGTCGTTCGAGATCTTCGCGGGCGAGACGCTCGGACTCGTCGGCGAATCAGGTTGCGGCAAGTCGACCGTCGGCCGCTGCATGCTTCGTTTGATCGAACCTACTGCCGGTCACATCTACTTTCAGGGCCGCGATGTACTCGCGCTCAACAAAAAAGAGTTGCGCGAGATCCGTCGTGAGATGCAGATCATTTTTCAGGATCCTTACGCGTCACTCAATCCACGCATGAAGGTTGGCGACATCGTTGCCGAGCCGCTCGTGATTCATGGTGAAGGCAACAAGAGCGAACGCCGCGATCGCGTCTCAGGTCTGCTGCGACGCGTCGGACTCGATCCCGATTACATGAATCGCTACGCCCACGAGTTCTCCGGCGGGCAGCGACAGCGCATCGGCGTTGCGCGAACACTCGCACTGAACCCGAAGTTGATTGTCGCCGACGAGCCGGTGTCTGCACTCGACGTGTCGGTGCAGGCGCAGGTCGTAAATCTTCTTCAGGAGCTCCAGGAAGAGTTCAAACTCACATACCTTTTCATCTCACACGGGCTCGCCGTCGTGGAACACATCTCAACGCGCGTGGCGGTGATGTATCTCGGCCGCATCGTGGAGATCGCGAGCGCCGCCGAGTTGTACGCGCAGCCGCTTCATCCATACACGCAGGCGCTGCTATCGGCGATTCCCATTCCCGATCCGAAGCAGAAGCGAAAGCGGATCATTTTGCACGGCGACGTGCCCACGCCGATCAACCCTCCGTCCGGTTGTCGCTTCCGAACGCGTTGTCCACTTGCGATCGACGAGTGTGCCCACATCGATCCGGAGCTGCGGGAAGTGGCGCCGGGCCACCACGTAGCGTGCATCCGCGTCCCCGGTTGGAGCCGCGGATGACACGGATCTAAATCGGATTTTCCTCCGTGTCATCCGTGCCTGAAACCTCCGGCTACGAAGATCCGTATCAGCAACGGAAAAAACACTAAGTTCGACGGCAGTTTTCCAGCCTCTCACATAGGAGATAACGATGAGTGTTGCACACGAGCAGGAATTTCAGGCGCCCCCGCCCCCCGCACCGCCGGTGCCCGCCAAGCGCAGGCTGCGGCCTACAAAATTGCTTTTCGTAGCCATCGGCATATTCGTGGTTGGCCTGATCCTGGCGATTGGCGGATTCACTAAGCTTCTTCCGAGCGCGATCTTTCCGGGACTTGTATTTCTGCTCTGGGCCCTGGTCATGGCCGGCTTGAGTTTTATTCCGCGGCCTCAGGTTGACTCGAAAGAAGAGCCACTCTCAACCGTCCAAACTTTGACTGGGATCTTTTTTGAGCCCACTCGTGTGTTCCGCAACCTGCGAGTTCACCCTCGCTGGGCAGCGGCGTTCATTGTCATCATCGTGTTGTCGTTGGCCTACTCCTATGCTTTCGTGCGTCGTGTAACACCGGAACGCATCGTCAACTTCAACATGGACAAACTCGCCGAAAGCGGTTTCATGCCTCCGGAAGCGGTCGAACCACAGCGGCAGATCCAACTAGCCGAAGCGAGGAACCCGATCAGCCAGGTGATGCAGCTTTTCTCGTCGACGGCTGCGATCTTTTTGAAGTATTGCGCATTCGCCGCTTTGATCCTTTTGGGCGTACTTGCTTTCGGCGGGCGAATGCACTTCTGGCAGGCTTTTTCGGCGGTGCTCTATGTCGTCTTGCCCTGGATCGTAATACAAAAAATTCTGAGCCTTGGTTTGCTTTACTTGAAATCTCCTGACGACATTCACCCGATTCTTAATCAGGAGACCCTCGTCCAGGACAACCTGGCCATACTCGTTTCACCAGCGGAGCATCCTGTGCTCTTCGTGCTGTTGAGTGTTATCGGCGTGCTTTGGATTTACTGGATCTGGATGCTGGCCAAAGGGATTCAGAATACCGGGACTAAAGTAAGTGGCAGCGCTGCGTGGGGCGTGACGATCACGCTGACCGTAGTGATGATCGTCTTCGGTGTCGTTATGGCCTCGTTCTTCGGGAGCTGGATGGCCTAACGTGAGGCTCACCTGGTTTATGGCGACTGTTTAGTAGCGTCAGTGGGGCTTTGCACGAGAATTAAGAGATTGGCAAAGCCCTGCGAATCCAGAATTGAATACGCTAAATCTATCTCAGACCGATCGTTGCCGTAGATGACAATCGTATGGTCCAGCGGCAACTCGTTTGGTGCTCTAACGCGCAACTCATCCAATGGAATGTTTCTTGCGCCGTCTCTGTGCTTCATCGCATAGAAGGCTCGCTCGCGTATATCGAGCAGCACCAGTGACTCTTTGTCGGCAACTTTACGCTCGAGACTGGCTTCGTCAATCGACCACTCGTCAGGAGATCTGGTGTCTTCGAGTTGCAGCTTGGACATTAGGGCTTGTTCTTCCAGCGGCGAGAATTTTCCGCCCCACATGTCCGTCACGACACCGTTTTGGTCGAGTATCGCGAGTGTCGGCACACTATTTATGCCTACGGAGGGAAGTGATACGTACAGCACCTCTCGAATAGGGATCTCGAGTTCTTTTAGATAGGCTTCACCAGACCCCTGCTGTCTTTCCGGAAACACGGCTATCAGTCTCGTTTTGCTCTCACTCACGAGACTTGCCGCCAAGCGGCGATAAAACCCCGCATTCTGTGAACAATATTTGCAGTCTTTCGATAGTGCCAGCAAAACAGTTCGATCTGAATCAGCCCAGTTTATTCCTTTGATGCGAAGCGAAGAGTTAGTAGTGAGCTGGTAGTTTGAACTCTGTTGGGCCCGTTCGAAGAAAAACTTCCTGACCAACAACGCGGACAGTACGAGAGCCACAACCAGAATAGCGACATTGAGGATTCGGATTGTCATTGTGATGAGGAGTTACAATTCCCGCTTCAACGGTATTGCTTAGGGTTTTGGACCTGGCCTTTGCCGTCTTTGTCGATCTCGAAATAAAAAGTGAGTTTTCCGCGAATACTTACCGGCGTTCCATCTCGTTTTTTGCTTGGCACAAATTTCCATTGTTTGACGGCCACGATCACCGCGTCGCCGATGCTCCGGGACGGACTCTCGAGAATAGCCGTATCGACTACATCGCCTTTTGCGTCGTAGACCAACTCGACAACGGCGACGCCTTGTTCACGTTTTTTAACGGCGTCCTGGGGATATGAAGGCATCACGGTTTTGGAAGCCGATTTGCGCATGCCGTGTTCATCGACGCGAATCGCTTGTTCGTTTTGTTCCGACTTTTTTGGAGGCGCCTTCTCCAGAAATGCTTTTGCAACCTCAACCAGACCCTGCGCTCGCAGGTTTTCATGCCGCAGTTCCTCCGCTCGCGCCATCGCTGCTTCGGGATCGGCGAGGGCGACTGCTCGGAACGCTTCGTGGAAGCCGAATTCAAAGTTGGGAGCATTGAGCGGAAATCTGACGTTGTATGGTCCGATCTGAATTGATTGGACCCAATCCAATCTGGTGAGGGCTGACTCTTCGAACGAATTAAAATCTTTGACTGCTTCAGCCAGGGCGCCATGGACCGCCGGCGATTTGAGGTCCGCAAGTCGAGCGGCGGACGTAAGCAGCAGGAACGGACGCCGGCTGTCCGAAATCGAGCGAGCGGCTTTTAATGCCTTATCAATGGTTTCTTCCGTTGAATTTGAATGTGGCCCCTTACTCTGAATCTGAATCTTCGCAATAGCGTGCAGCAAGATACTGCGTTCGACGCCCTGCGGCATTCGATTGGCGATGGCCTCTGCCTTCGACAAATCGGCGCCTTTTTGCTTGATGGTCCATGTGCCATCTCTAAAGTCGATGATCGTGGCTAAACGCTGACCGGCCTCTAAATCCGAAATGCGTGCCTGGGCAATGCGGGCAGTCTTGAAGTCATCTTTCCACCAGGCTTGAGAGGCTATATCGAGATAGGCCATGTCTCGCTCTTCCTGAGTCGGTTTATTCTCGGCTTTGGTTAGTCTCTCCTCGGTGGTAGTACGTGGTGGATTCAGGTACCGAAACGCGGAGTCTTTCGTCAGTTCGGCTGGAACGTAAGGCGTAAGCGTCGCCATCACGGCATCGAATTTTGCTGTTAGATCGGGCGCTGCATTTCTTGCTTTGGGCAGCAACATGTAGCAGAGTGCATAACTGTACTTGCGTTGTTCAGCGTCAGACGTCATTCGCCAGAGAACGTCCGCAGCGGTAGCGAAATACGCCCGTACCAGTGCCGGAGGGACGCCGGGGCGATCCACCGTGATGTTTGGCACGAGAATTTGGTCCACGACAGTCATCGTGATGGCATGCGGATGAGGCAAATCCCCCGGGCTGGTAAACAAATAAACTCCAAGCAAATGGAAGTCCTTTATATTTACCGCAGGTTGTTGGGCCAGGGAATTTAGTGCTTGAAGAAAAAGCCGGTTAGCCTCGGGTTCGTCTTTCGTTCGCAGATTTTGAATGAAACCAAGAAATCCCCAGGGGAGACCAACTCCCAGGCTCCGCTCAGCGAATTGCACTGCTACGGTCGGGTCTTCTTCCAGCAGGTCACGAGCGGTTGTGATGTTTATGTCGCCGGCGGTCCTCGATCCCAGGTTGTCAGGCTCACGCTTCGCTGCGGTATCGATTAGTCGTTTCGCCCACTCCGGGTCGCTACGGGCCACCTGTGCGATCACGCGACGGTGCAATATTGATAACGCCCTTGCTTCACGGTCACTTCCGTTCGCGACCGTCATATTTAGCGCTTTCTCAAACAGCGATCGCGCGTGTGGCTCATCGTGTTTCCACAACGCCGAGGCGAGTCGCGCGAGTTCGACAGCTTTTGCTCGAACACTACGAAGGTCAAGGATCTTCTCAGCTAATCGATGTACTTGGTAGACAGCAAGCTTTGCGTCTTCCTCGCTACCTACCTCGTTAGTTAGTGCGGGCCGCGGTTCTTTGTCACCGGCTTTCGAAGCTATTTGTTTTTGGTCAGCCGGAAGTGCTTGCGATCGGTATTCCTGCGCTCTTACGAGCGATACGACGGCAAGAAGAACAACCAATAAGCTTGAGAGCAACTGCGTGAACCACTTTTGAATATCTCCCCAACTGATTTGCATGATCCGATAATTTCGTATCCTTACAAGACGACAGACTTACAGTAACGTGCCGTAAAACGATCCAAAGCTACCTGGATTCAGGTGTCCGGCTAGTTACCTTGTGGTGCTTCGTTGCACTCGTCCCAGTGCCGACACTGACACGCGTCCTGATTCACCGCGCACCACTTGTATCCCGTAGTTGGGTTTGGATCACAACCAATACATAGTCCGCCTGTAAGTTCAACGCACACGATGCAGGCGGTCGCTGCTTGCTGAGGGATAGCTGTGTAGGTGGTGACGATAATTAGCGAGGTTAGGACTAAGAGACGAAGTCTTATCGAATTTTTGAAACGCGACATGAGATGCTCCTTATTGGTCAGGAAAAGCAATTCGCTAGTGCCGCGCGGGCGACGACACCGAACTCGGGAGGACTGAATAGCGGATAGTTTCTACTCCGTTGACCAGGTAATGTCAACGGTTTTTCGGAAGGGACAACGAAAATATGGAATCCATGCTATTCGTAGCGAAGCGACTCGATGGGATCTAAACGAGCGGCTTTCCAGGCCGGCCACAGACCGAAGATCAGGCCGATGCCGACGCTCGCGATCAAGCCTCCGATGGGTGCCCAGAGGGGTACGTATGACGGTAAGAGCAGTCGCAGCAACAGCGTCAGTCCCCAGCCTATCGACAGACCAACGATGCCGCCCAGTCCGGTGAGGGTGGCGGCCTCGATCAGGAATTGCCACATGATGTCGCTTCGCTTGGCGCCGATAGCTTTGCGCACGCCGATTTCGCGCGTGCGCTCAGTTACCGAAACCAGCATGATGTTCATCACGCCGATTCCGCCCACCATCAACCCCACTGAAGAGATAATCACCATCGCGATCGCCAGGCCGCCGGTGATCGAACGGAAGCTATCGAGAATGCTCTCCGAAGTTTCCATGCCGAAGTTGTCGTTCGCCGCAAACGGCACCTGACGACGCACGCGCAGCAGGTCGCGCACCTGGTCCTTTGCCTCGTCCATCAGGCCGGCACGTGCAACTGCGAGAATGTAAACGTCGTCTGCGTTTGGTTTTAGTTTCTGGGCCACGGTAAACGGCACGTAGATCACATTGTTTTGACTGTCACTGCCGCCGCCCATGAGAAACTGTTCTCGTTGCTCGAGCACACCGACTACGCGAAATTCCTGCGTTCCGATCTTGATCGTTTGACCAACCGGAGAACCAACTCTGAAGAAGTCCTCAGCCACTTTCGATCCGACAACACAAACTTCCTGGTTGAAATCGTTCTCGGTAGAAGTGAAGAAACGGCCTTCGGCTATGACCTGTGTTCCCGCTCTCTCGAAGTCGGGAAGCGTGCCCTGAAGAGCAACCTGCGCCGAGGACTTTCCGCCTCCCGAAACCATCAATCTACCGCCGAAGAAATTGTTGGAGATGTCGAGGAACGGAACTGACAGTTCGACGGCAGGTAACTGTCTCAGGGCCATCGCATCATCGTAGGTGAGCTCTTTGCGCATTCGTTCTTCACGAGACAAGCGACCGATGCGAATGCCGGGGTTAAACTTGCTGATGTAAATCGAGCGCGTGCCGAACGACTCGACCTCTCGCTTAACGGAAACGTCGATGCCGCTGATGATCGACGCGATGAGCATGACCGTGATGATACCGATCACGACGCCGAAGACGGTCAGGAACGAGCGCAGCTTGTTGCCGCGCAACGTGGCGATCGCCATCTTGAGGTTTTCGTAGATGTCGCTTCTCAGGATTTTCATGGTTTCTCAATAGGTCATCTAAGACCTATAGGTCCTATAGGACCTATTGTTAATCGGCCCGCAGCGCCTCAATTGGATCCAATCGTGCAGCCTTCCACGCCGGAAAGATCCCGGAAGCCACCCCCGCGCCGCCGGACGCAGCCAACGCGCCCAGGATCGCGAAGAGCGACAAGTAGGTAGGAAAGATCCACGCGGTCACAACCGCGCCGACAACCCACGCGAGGAAGATGCCCACTGCGCCACCGATAATCGCGAGGGCCACGGCTTCGACCAGAAACTGCTTCAGGATATCCATCTGCCGCGCGCCAAGAGATTTTCTGATGCCGATCTCCTTCGTTCGTTCGGTGACAGACACCAGCATGATGTTCATGATCACGATCGCGCCGACGATGAGAGCGATACCTGGTACTGCGATCGCTACGATAAAGATCGTGCCGAAGAGTCGATCGCGAAGGCCCGTGATCGCGTCCGGAGTCACAATCCCGAAGTTGTCTTTCTCGCTTGGTCCAAGCTTGCGACGCCCGCGCATCAGGAACCGAGCCTCTTCAACCGCATCGTTGAACACGTTGTCGTTTATCGACGTCGCCACGAAGTAAAGCGAGCGCTGGCGGATCAGTGGACCGTAGTTGAGCGAGTAAGTTTTGAGGGGAAGGATGATGAACGTGTCCTGCGGAATGCCGAAGACCGTTCCT
>DASUPZ010000314.1:0-4125 GCA_036280855.1 Pyrinomonadaceae bacterium
TTTCACGAATGAACGCGATCCAGGGGAAATGGGCGCCTCCTTGGAGTGCGGTGACTTGTCACCGCTTTGGTCCCGCGCCGGGCGTGCATTCCGCGATGGGACCAAAGCGCCGACAAGTCGGCGCACTCCAAGGAGGTTCCGGAGTCTTTTAGCGCGTGGGGATATCGGGGAAATCCGTGACCCGTGTTGATTCGTTCAGATCCGTGGCCTATAATGGGCGCTTTTGTGCGTATCGAGCTGGAGAACCTGGAGGGTAGTAGGGGCGATTTCGCTCATGTTTATCAGCCTGACGAGCTGAACCCGGTCGACGAACGCATACAATTGACACAGCCGGCAAACGTCTCCGGACAGGTGAGACTCTCCGGCAACCAGGTCTTTGTTAAGGGGCACGTTGACACTCGTGCCCAGGTCGAGTGCGACCGCTGCCTGCAGCCCGTAGAGATGCCGGTCAGCGCCGATTTTGAGCTCGACTACATCACCGGATCGGATTACGAATCCAGTGAAGCCGCGGAACTGACCGAAGCCGAACTGTCGGTGGCAGTGTTTGACGGCGAAGCGATCGACGTTGACGAGATCGTAAAAGAACAGGTTGTGCTCGCGGTACCGACGCGCATGCTCTGCCGCGAAGATTGCAAAGGTATTTGTCCCGAGTGCGGCATCGATAGAAACACCGGCGAGTGTAAGTGTGTTACTGACGATATCGATCCGCGTTGGGCGGCCCTCAAGAATTTAAAGTAAGCGACGAGACGTAGTGTTCAGCTCGTTGCGTTTATTAAAACGGAGTCATTATGCCAAATCCTAAGCGACGACATTCGAAAGCTCGTCGAGACAAGCGCCGCGCGCACGATGCCTTGCGCGTCCCCCAGACCACACTTTGCCCGAATTGCCGCGAACCCCGCATGCCCCACCGTGTTTGCCCCAAATGCGGCCACTACAAAGGTCGCGAAGTGATGCAGGTCGAACAAAGCTAAACCCGAATCTGTGCGAAGTCAGTCGAAGCATCAAGCCCCGTTAACGGGCAAGGTCGTTCTCGACGCAATGGGGAGCGACCATGCGCCGCACGTTGAAATCGACGGCGCGCTGGCTGCGACTCGTGACTTCGGAGTCGGAGTTATTCTCGTGGGCCAGACTCACAAAGTTGAGCCTGAGTTGCGAAAGTGCGGTTGGCGTGGCGACGGCGATCGTGGAATCGAGCTGGTCGAAGCACCTGAAGTGATCGCGATGGATGATCCCGTCGCGACTTCCGTCAGACGGAAGAAGAAGAGCTCTTTGAGGATTGGATCGAAGCTGGTGATGGAAGGACGTGCCGACGGTTTCGTCTCCGCGGGTAATACCGGCGCCGCGATGGCGACTGCGAAGATGGTGATCGGGACGTTGCCCGGCGTGGACCGTCCGGCCCTTGCCGCGATGATCCCGACGAAAGCGGCGAAGCCCGTGTTGTTACTCGACGTTGGCGCCAACTCGGAGTGCAAGGCACATCATCTGGCCCAGTTTGCGATCATGGGCGATGCTTATTCGCGTTCGGTGCTTGGGACCATCAGGCCTACTGTCGGGTTGATGAGCATCGGCGAGGAAGAAGCGAAAGGAAATGATCTGACGAAGGAAGCGTTTCCGTTGTTGCGGCAGTTGAGCAACATCAATTTCGTCGGGAACGTAGAAGGCCGTGACGTTTTTTCCGGTCTGGTCGACGTGATCGTCACGGATGGTTTCACCGGTAACGTCATGCTGAAGCTGTCCGAAGGGCTGACGGAAGCAATGCTTTCGATGCTGAAGCGTGAGCTTTCGTCGACTGCTGTTACCAAGGCAGGCGCAGTTTTGGCGAAGCCGGCTTTTCGCAGTATCAAGAAGCGGTTGGATTACACGGAGTATGGTGGCGCGCCGCTCCTGGGCGTGAGTCGTATCGTTGTGATCGGGCACGGCCGGTCCAATGCGCGCGCGATCAGAAACGCGATTCGCAGTGTGAAAGAGTTTTCCGAACAACGAACCGCGGAACGGATCGAAACGCAGATAAACGAAGCACAGTTCGTGGATGGTGATTTGGGTGATCCGCGATCTATTGTAGTAATCTGAGGGATTGATGGTGAATCAACGCGCTGGAGTTCTGGGTACTGGTCATTCCTATCCCGAAGGCATTCTGACGAATGCCGATCTTGCCAGGATAGTTGATACTTCCGACGACTGGATCACGACGCGCACCGGAATCAAGCAGCGTCGCAAAGCTGCGCCGGGTGAATACACGTCGCTGTTTGCAGTGCGTGCTGCACGACAGGCGATCGAACGCGCGCGGCTCGATCCGACCGACATCGATCTGCTTCTTTGTGCGACCGTCACGCCCGACCAGATACTTCCATCGACAGGCTGCATCGTGCAGGCAGAACTCGGTGCAAATAATGCCGCTGCGATGGACATCGTCGCCGCGTGCTCGGGCTTTTTGTACGGCGTTTCGCTTGCGGATTCCATGATCAAAACGGGCCAGGTGCGTAATGCTGTTGTGGTCGGCGCGGAGATATTGACGCAGTACGTCGACTACACTGATCGACAAACGTGTGTGTTGTTTGGCGATGGCGCGGGCGCGGCGGTGTTAGGCCCGGTTGACGGTCAGCGCGGCATACTCGCGAGCAAGATCAAGTCTGACGGGCGTTTCGAAGAGCAGCTCTTTTCACCCGGCGGCGGAACTCGCAAAAAACCAACCGCAGAAACACTCGCCGCGGGCGATCACTATTTCAAAATGAAAGGCAACGAGCTTTTCAAAGTCGCCGTGCGCTCGATGGCTGAGGTTTCGCGCTCCGTGCTCGAAACGGCCGGAGTGAAGTCGGATGAAATCAGTTTGTTTATTCCGCATCAGGCCAATCAACGAATCACCGAAGCAGTTGCGGATCGTTTGAACGTAGACATGTCGAAGGTGTATTCAAACATCGCCGTGCATGGGAACACTTCATCGGCGTCGATTCCGATTGCCCTCGATGAGTGTGTCGAAGCCGGGCGTGTGAAGGAGGGCGATCTCGTGTTGATGGCTTCGTTTGGCGGCGGCGTGACCTGGGGCGCCGTGTTGATGCGATGGTAACCACGGATTTGCACGGATCTAGCTGCACGATTTTTCCCGGCCAGGGAGCGCAGAAACCTGGCATGGGAAAAGCGCTGTTTGAAAATTCCGCAGCCGCGCGCCAGGTGTTTGAAGAGGCTGACGACGCGTTGGGCTTTGCGATTTCGCGACTGTGCTTCGAAGGTCCGGAAGAAGATCTACAGCTCACTGAAAACACGCAACCGGCAATTTTGACAGTCTCCGTAGCTGCGTTTCGTGCGATGGTGGAAGCCGGAATGGCAGCTCCGGCATTTGTCGCGGGACACAGTTTAGGTGAATACTCGGCACTCGTGGCCGCGGGGGCTTTGCAGTTATCCGATGCCGTTCGGACCGTGCGCGCGCGTGGTCGTTACATGCAGGATGCAGTGCCGGTTGGTACCGGGGCGATGGCGGCGGTCATCGGCGGCGAGTTGAAGGAAATCGAGCGAGTGTGTGCGGAAGCGAGCGGAGATCAGATCTGTTCCGTCGCAAATATGAACTCGCCGAGCCAGTTCGTGATCGCCGGGAACACCGAAGCCGTGGATCGCGCGATCGAGTTGTTGCAAGGCATCGCGAAGCGCGTGATCAGGTTGAAAGTTAGTGCGCCTTTTCATTGCGCGCTCATGAAGCCCGCGCAGGACAGGCTTGCAGCGGATCTCGAGCAGTTGGAGTTTAACGAGCCTGCGATGCCGTTAGTCACGAACGTCGATGCGCGCGCGACGACCGCGCCGGGTGAGCTGCGCGATGCGCTCGTCAGACAGGTTTCGTCGCCCGTGCGCTGGGTTGAGTCTATGCAGTTGCTCGTGGGCCAGGGTGTCGACACGTTTGTCGAAGCTGGTCCGGGAAAGGTATTGTCAGGTCTTATGCGTCAGATCGATCGCGACGTGAAGACCATGAACGTTGAAGATGCGGCAAGTTTGGAGACGGCACAAGCGGCGCTTGCTGCGCGGAATTCATTAGTTTAATAAAACTCACAGAGGAGCAAACACGATGCCCGATCAAGAGATCGAGAATAAGGTTAAGCAGATTATCGTCGACGAGCTGGGTGTGGACGAGAACGAGGT
>DASUPZ010000315.1:0-11556 GCA_036280855.1 Pyrinomonadaceae bacterium
CTTCAATTTGAACCATATCCGGTTTGATCTTTTCCGTGGGCTGAAGCAGGAAGTAGGCAGTGATACCGACGCCGGCGAGCAGGAGCACGAATAAAGCAACGCCGATGAGTACAAAAGGAAGTCGTTTTCGTTTCGGACTCAGGTCGACGATCATCGGCTTGCCTGGTCCAACCGGACGGCTGGGCGCGACGACGTCCGGCGCGGTGGTCCTCGTTTGCACTCGCGTGGTTTCAGGATCGTCAATCACATCCGGCGACATGCTTTGTTCAACGCGGCCGAGTTGTGGCTGGCTATCGATGATCGACGGGAACGAGGCGTCGAAGTTTGTGTCCTCTGCGACTGGAGGCTGAGTTGCGGAAAGATCCGGCGTGTCCCTGGCGAGTGGCGTGGTCACGGCGATCGTTTGATTCGGATCCATCACCACCGTCTCTCTCATCGCCGCAACGACGGGCGCCGGCGCTGCATTCAACGCCGCATGAAGTTCCCTGAGGAAATTGGGAACCGAGTCAATACGCGCGCTGACTTCTTTTTCCAACGCATGGCGCACGACTGCTTCGATCGCAGGCGGGACCGAAACACCCTTCGACTGAAAACTCGGCGGCGGCGTCGTCAGATGCTTCTTCATAATCGACGGAATCGACGTTCCTTTAAAAGGAACTTCGCCCGCGAGCATCTGGTAGAGAATGACGCCGAGACTGTAGATATCGGCACGCGCGTCGGGTTCTTCGTCAGACCACTGTTCCGGCGCCATGTAGAACGGGGATCCCATGAGCCCGCTCGTCTGGGCTTGAATGAACGAACCGAGCAACTCGCCCGACTTAATCTTCGCGAGACCGAAGTCGAGTATCTTCACGCCTTCTGCAATCGGAACATCATCCTGGACCATGATGTTCAGTGGCTTCAGATCGCGATGCACGATGTTCTGTCGATGGGCCGCTCCAACACCGGCGGCTATCGCGCTGATAAACTCCCAGGCGCGTTCCGGCGACATCGCGCCTTCGGTCGTCAGTATGTCCTGAAGCGATCGACCCTTCACAAACTCCATCACCAGAAATGGCATCGTGCCGCGCACTACGCCAAAGTCAGTCACAGCGATGATGTTCTGGTGACGAATGGCGGCTGCCGCAAGGGCTTCCTGGCGAAAACGCGTGGTGAGCATCGGGTCGTTGCCGACCAGATCCGGCAGGATGACTTTTATCGCGTGAGGCGTTTTGAGAAAGATGTGACGCGCCTGGAATACGACGCCCATGCCGCCCTGCCCGAGACGACGCTCGAGCAGGTAGCGGGCATCGAGTGTGGGTTCACCCAAAAGCGAAGGCGTAATCGGCTCACCATCCTGGGGACAGTGATTTGTTTCGTCCGGGTAGCAGCGCTTGCACTTTGGGCACTCTTTCATCTAATTCGGAACCCGCCGAGTGGACAGATTACCATGAATCAACGGATCACGACGTTTACAAGTCTGCGTGGTACGACGATCACCTTCACGACCTCGTGGCCGTCAGTCAACGCACGGACGCGTTCATCCGCGAGTGCCGAAGCGCGCAGCTCGTCTTCGGAGACGTCAGGCGAAGCAATCACGCGTGACCTGAGTTTTCCGTTTACCTGGATCGGGATTTCCAGCTCCTCACGTTGAGCAAGTTCAGGATCCGCAACGGGCCATCGCGGTACTTCGCGCAGCAATCCGCCCGGGTGTCCGAGCCCCTGCCACATCTCCTCGGCAACATGAGGCGTAAACGGCGCCAGCATGATTACGAGTACCTCGAGGGCCTCGCGCACCGCGAACACGTCTGCTTCCGAAGCTCGCGCTGGATCGGCGTTGAAATCGGCGAGCTGATTGAACAACTCCATCAACGCCGCAACGCTCGTGTTCAGGTGCAACTGTTCGAAGTCGCTCGTGATCTTTGCGATTGTCTGGTGCGTCTTCCGGCGTAACGTACGCGCTTCCGGACTAAACTCCATCGCACCGGTTGGTGCAGTCGCGGTCGCGAGTCGTTCCTGCCATCTCCAAACCATCGTGTAGACACGTCGCAGGAAACGCACCGCGCCTTCGATTCCGCTTTCAGACCAGCGCAACTCGTTTTCAACCGGAGCAGCGAACAGGACGAACAGCCGCGTCGCATCGGCGCCGAACGCAGTGATCATCTCGTCAGGATCGACTCCATTGCCGAGACTCTTCGACATGGCTTTCCACTCGTCGGTGCCTTCGACGCGGTTGGTAACCATGCCCTGCGTCAGCAACCTCTTCACCGGCTCGTCAGACTGGACCAGGCCGATGTCGCGCATGAACTTGTTCCAGAACCGCGTGTAGATCAGGTGCATCACGGCGTGTGAATCGCCGCCAATGTACTGGTCCACCGGAGTCCACTGTTGCACGATCTCAGGATCGAACGGTTGCGCGTCGTTGCGCGGATCGCAGTAGCGGAAGAAATACCACGACGAATCGACAAACGTGTCCATTGTGTCAGTGTCGCGACGCGCAGGACCATTACAGTTTGGACAGTTTGTATTCACAAACTCCTTCACGCCGGCGAGTGGCGATTCACCAGTTCCCGTGAACGCTGCGTTGTCGGGCAACACGACTGGAAGCTGATTGTACGGAACGGGCACCATTCCATCCTTCTCGCAATAGATCACGGGCACAGGCGCGCCCCAGAATCGTTGCCGCGAAACACCCCAGTCGCGAATTCGATATGTGACTGCGGCTTCGCCGAATCCATGCTCTTTTGCGTAGGCTGCCATCTCGCGGATCGCGACTTCCGACAGCTTTCCGCCCCACTCACCGCTGTTGATCAAAACACCGTACTCCGTGAACGAATGCTTCATCTCAGCGGAGGCGTCGCCTGCCGTTGTCGGCATCGGTTCGGCGGTCAGCTGATCGTGAGTGACCGGCGCGATCACCTGCCTGATCGGCAACGAGTACTTTTGCGCAAACTCAAAATCACGCTCGTCGTGCCCGGGCACACTCATCACTGCGCCCGTGCCGTACTCCATCAACACGTAGTTTGCGACCCACACGGGCAGAATCTCGCCGCTGAAAGGATTGATCGCGAGCACACCGGTGTTGAGTCCTTCCTTCTCTTCTTCCTCGCGACCGGCAGCTCTTTGAGCTCTCACTTTTTGCGCAAAAGCGTCGACGTCGGTCTTCAACGCGGAGCCTGCGAGCAACTCGTTCAACAGCGGATGCTCCGGCGACATCACGATCGCGTTCGCGCCGTAGATAGTGTCGATGCGCGTGGTGAACACGCGTATTTTCCTGTCGCTGTCTTTGACTGCGAAGTCGATAAACGCGCCTTCACTGCGGCCCACCCAGTCGCTCTGCCGTTTCAGAACCTTATCGGGCCAGCCGTCTTCGATCTGCTTGATGTCCGCGACGAGTTGTTCTGCGTAGTCAGTGATTCTTAAGAACCACTGTTCCAGGTCTCTCTTCTCGACCGGCGTTGAGCAGCGCCAGCAGATGCCGCCTGACGATTGTTCGTTCGAGAGCACCGTCTCTTCTTTCGGACACCAGTTGACCTGCGAGGTCTTCTTATAAGCCAAGCCGCGTTCGAGCATCTTCAGGAAGAACCACTGGTCCCACTTGTAATAATCGGGACGGTGCGCGGCGATCTCGCGCGACCAGTCGTAACTGATGCCGAGACGTTGCAACTGGCCACGCATGTGGGCGATGTTGTTCTCGGTCCAGTCGCGTGGGTTCACACCGCGTTTGATCGCGGCCTGTTCGGCAGGCTGTCCGAAGCTGTCCCAGCCGATGGGATGCAACACGTTGAAGCCCTGGAGGCGCTTGAACCACGCGAGCGCGTCGCCGATGGCGTAATTGCGCACGTGCCCCATGTGCAGGAAGCCTGACGGGTAAGGCAACATCTCGAGGCAATAAAATTTCTCGCGCGGATCATCGGTTTTCGTTTGAAAAACGCCGCCTTCAGCCCAGGCGCGCTGCCACTTCGTTTCGATCTGTTCAGGAAAGTATTTTTCGTCCATAGCGTTATCCAATCATACAGGTAACACGTTTTCACCAAACCGCACAAAGCCTCACATGGGCTGGCTGCGGATTATTTAGATTACTTTGTGAGTTGGAGTCGCCGCTCCGCGGGAAACGCGCTTAGGCGCGTCGCAGAAGCGGCACCGTTAGGACGAGTTTAGTGAGTGACTGCCACGAAATCATGTGGGGCATTGTAGGTGAAATTATGAAGCTCGTCTAGTTCGTGATGAACCGGATGCTCGTAACAGCGTCAGTCGTTCTTTCTGGTCGATAGGTTTAAGCCCGCGACGAATGGTTCCACGAGCAATCATCTCCGGGGACACCTCTGGAATGTCTGACAAATCAATATCTTCATCTTTCATGGACCGAAGCCTTTTGATGTCAACCCCAGATTTTTTTGAAGAACGCGATTTCTTCATTCCTTGTTGCCTTCCTGATGGAAATAATTCTGATGTTTTTATTACGCTCCGTGTGCGCAATAACAACGACCTGCTCACGAAGAAAGCCAAACGTCAGAAAACGCTTTTCACCGTAATCAAAACGATTATCCGCCACAGTATCCGTCACACCATCAAAAATCTGTGGCGCAAACTCGAAATTGATGCCGTGACGCCGGAGATTAGACAGGCGCTTAGCCTCATCCCATTCAAATCGTACGTGAGGTCTCATGTGAGGATGCAGTTAGGGGATTGTAACTACATCACTTATCAGAGACAAACGACCTCAACGCCGCGAGGTTTTTGAGATCGGCGCGGGGATCGTCGTAGGGAGTTTCGAGGATGAACGCCGCGTGTTTGAGTTTTGGGTGACGAGCGACGCGTCTTAACGCGTCCATGCCGATGTGTCCTTCACCGATGTGCCAGTGACGATCGACGCGCGAGTTGTAGGCGGCGCGCGAGTCGTTGAAGTGGATGGCGCGCACGTTCCTCACTTTCACTGTCTTCTGCACTCGTTGCAGCAACGCGTGCAGCCCGTCTTCCTCGCGGATGTCGTAGCCGGCGGTGAAAGCGTGCGCAGTATCAAGGCAAACGCCGATCGGAAGCTTTGGGCAAAGCCGCATGATCACGTCGAGATGCTCGAAGCGATGTCCGATGCAGTAACCCTGTCCGGCAGTGTTCTCGAGCAGGATACGCAATGAACCGAATCTCAAACCTTTGCACGCGATCTTCAAACTCGCCGCACACAGAGCAAGCGCATCCTCTTCACACGCTCCGCGGCCACTGCCGGGATGGACCACCAGGTAATCGACGCCCAGAAGCAGTGCGCGCTCGACCTCCTCGCGAAACGATTGACGTGACTTTTGCAGCATCAGATCGTCAGCGGCGGCGAGATTGATGAGGTAGTTGCAGTGAATTAAGACTGGAGAGAGCCGGGTTTGCTTGCGCGTCTTGCGAAACAGCAGAACGTCTTCGAGCGTCAACGGCTTTGCCATCCAGCCGCGTGGATTGCGTGAGAATAGCTGCACCGTATCGCAACCGGTATCCTTCGCGACTATCAGCGCGTTGTGCAACCCTCCCTTGATCGGCGCGTGAAAACCTATCTTTGGCAATCCTGAAATCCTGTCTAACGCGCGTGCGCATCCATGACGCGCAACATATTCCCACCCAGTATCTTGCTCACATCGCTCTCCGAGTATCCACGACGCAACAACTCGCGCGTGAGGTTCGGCAGCTCAGCGACCGTCGCGAGATCCGCAATCGTGATCTGCACACCATCGAAATCAGAACCAATCCCAACATGGTCTACACCCACAAGCTTCACAATGTGATCGATATGATCCACGATGCGCGAAACCTTCACTGGGGGCAGTCGTCGTGCAAACTCCCTCTGCCGCACTCGATCGCGCGCCATCTTCTTGTGCACTGCACTCCCGGGCTCATTAGCCGACGCTTCCTTGACCATCCCCGCAATCTCGACATCAACACGCTTCTTCAACTCCTGCCAGCCCGGCTCGAGATGCTCAGGATAAAAAATCACGTTCACTACGCCACCAGTCTTGGCAAGGGCACGGATCATGTCGTCAGTCATGTTTCGCGGCACGTCGGCGATGGCACGACAGGCCGAGTGAGTCGCGACGACAGGCGCAGTTGACGTTTCAACGATGTCCCAGAACGTCTGATCGGAAACGTGTGAAACGTCCACCATCATCCCCAGACGATTCATCTCACGAACCACACTCTTCCCAAACTCGTTCAGCCCGCGAGTTCTGCCGGCATCATCTCCGGACGAACCCGCCCAGCTCGTGCTCACACTCCATGCCGGCGACATGTATCGCACACCAAGATCGTAGTAACGCTGAACATTTTCGAGCTTATCGTCAATCGCGTACCCACCTTCGAGTCCCAGAAGCGCGGCGATTTTGCCTTCACTCGCAGCACGACGAATATCACCGGCTGACGTCGCAAGCAACCACGTATCAGGATGCTTCTCAGAAAGTGCACGAACCGCAGCAATCTGATCATCGGCGCGTTTGACAGCACGTGGTCCACCACCACCAAATAACTGCGGCTCCACCCAAATCGAGAAGAACTGCGCATCGAGCCCACCGGCTTTTGCACGCACGGCGTCAAAGTGGCCATCGCTGAGTTGCTGCTGGATATCGACATCTTCGTCCAACAACCGTTGCGCGGTGTCAACGTGCATATCAATCGCGATCGCACGTTGATGAATTGACATTGGATCGCTTGTTTCGGAAACCGATGTGTTTTGACTGTTCTGGTTCATCGTTTTTTCACGGCAGCCGTATGGAAAGGTCAAAAGGAAAAAAAGCGCGGTCAGAATGGTCGCGAGTCGACGTTTTTGACAGTTTGTGGGAACGCTCCACGGATTGATGATTTCTCGTTTATGGCGTAGCAAGTTTGGATGTTACGCAAGCAGAATCACAGCAGGCAAGCGTTCTTGCCAACCGGCCAACAACTGCTGTATTGTGCGTTGTTTGAACCCACTCAGCGCAATTAAAGAGGACCGGTAGTTTCCATTGTTGAAGTGTTCTCGCGGCGAAGATAAGGGCCTTCCCCCTGAATCTCAGTTTATCCTAAAGGAGTAAACAATATGTTTTCAAAAGACAGCAATATCAAAGACATCAAAACGCCCCGCATTGTCGAAGAAATCTGGCACGATGGCGAGTTTATCAACTGGAAAGATGCGAGGGTGCATGTGATGTCGCACGTGTTGCATTACGGATCCAGTATCTTTGAAGGCATTCGCTGTTACTCCACCAAGCAAGGACCTGCCGTTTTCCGCCTGCGCGAACACATTCAGCGTTTTATCAACTCAGCAAAGATCTACCGGATGGACCACAAGTGGACTGTCGAGGATTTGTGTAACGCGTCGGTCGAACTGGTGCGGCGTTCAGGCATGAATCAGTGCTACATCAGGCCCATCCTGTTTCGCAGTCTCGACGAAGAGCATCCGGCGTTCGGCGTTAATCCGTTTCCAAACCCGCTTGCTTGCTACATCGGCGCGTGGGATTGGGGCAAGTATCTCGGCGACGAAGCAATCGAGCAGGGCGTGGACGTTTGCGTTTCAACCTGGAATCGTCTGAGCGCTAACTCGATGCCGCCGATGGCAAAAAGCGGCGCAAACTACATGAACTCGCAGTTGATCAAAATGGAAGCCCTCCTCAACGGGTTCGCTGAAGGCATCGCGCTCGACGACCGCGGTTACGTTTCGGAAGGTTCCGGCGAGAACATCTTTCTCGTGAGTGGTGATGTCGTGCTCACGCCGCCACTCTCTTCGTCGATCCTTCCCGGCATCACTCGCGACAGCGTGATCCAGATTTGCCATGAACTCGGCATTACGATCAAAGAGCGAACGATTCAGCGCGCAGCGCTTTACGTCGCCGACGAACTCTTCTTCTCAGGTACCGCAGCCGAAGTCACGCCGATTCGTTCGGTTGATCGCATCACCGTCGGCCGTGGCGGTCGTGGACCAATCACCGAAAAGATTCAGAAAGCGTTCTTCGAGATCACTAAAGGCGAGCGCCCGGCACCCGGAAACTGGCTAACGTACGTCAACGAACATAAGCAGGCCCAGGTCAAAAACAACGGCTTCAGCTCGACGAAGATCGAGAGCGCGCCGAGCGACGGCGAAGCCGTAATGTCCGCCTAAATCCGCGAAAAGGACGCCTCCTTGGAGTGCGGCGACTTGTCGTCGGTTTGGTCCCGTACCGAGCGTGCATTCCGAATTGGGACCAAAGCGCCGACGAGTCGGCGCACTCCAAGGAGACGTCCAAATCGAAGTTCACCACTACCCCTAAATAGAAGTTATTGACGGACCAAACCCCGGCAAGCTATATTTCCAGCCGGCGCGCCTTCCCGCGTCCACACTCCTCAAAAGCAAGTCTTTAAAGCCCCTTTAGCAGTTCAGGATATTCCATGGCCCTGAAAATTGACGATCTGCTTCGAGTTGCCTGCGGTCATAACGCGTCTGATCTCCACCTCAAGGTGGGGGCTTTTCCCGTTATGCGCATCGGAGGCGAACTGCATCCGGTCGCCGACGCGCCGCGTTTGAAGCCGGAAGACACTTTGGACATGGCGTTCTCGATGATGTCCAATCGCCAGAAACAGCGGTTCAAGGAAGTGTCTGAAGTAGATATTGGTTACGGCGTGTCGGGCCTCGGACGTTTTCGCGCAAACATCTTTCAGCAACGCGGCACCGTGAGCATCGTGCTGCGTGTCATTCCCGATCACACAAAGAGTGTGGCCCAACTCGGCCTTCCGCCGGTGATTGACAAGATCGCCGAAGAACGGCGCGGGCTGATTCTCGTCACAGGCGCTACCGGCTCAGGCAAATCAACCACACTCGCGGCGATGATCGATTGCATCAACTCGTCGCGCAGCGGTCATATCGTCACGATCGAAGATCCGATCGAGTTTTTGCATCGCGACAAACAGTCGTTTGTGACGCAACGCGAAGTTGACGTCGATACGCGTTCATTCGCAGAAGCACTTCGAGGTGCGTTACGACAGGATCCCGACGTGATCCTCGTCGGCGAAATGCGCGATCACGAAACGATCGAAACAGCACTTACGGCTGCTGAAACTGGTCACCTTGTCCTCTCGACGCTGCACACACTCGACGCGACCGAAACGATCACGCGCATCGTTTCGTCGTTCCCGTCACACCAGCAGAAATCCGTGCGCCTCCAGTTGGCGGGGATTTTGAAGGCCGTGATTTCGATGCGTCTCGTGCGCGCGGCTAAAGGCGCGGGCCGTGTGCCGGCGATCGAAGTGCTCGTCTCGACTGCATTTATTCGAGATCACATCATCAACGAAGAAAAGACGTACCTGATTCGAGAAGCGATTGCCGCCGGCACTTCGCAATACGGCATGCAGACGTTTGATCAGTCGCTGTTTCACCTGGTCCAATCGCGTCTCATCACCGTGGAAGAGGCGTTGCACAATGCGACTAATCCGGATGAGTTCAAGATGCGCATCGCCGGTATCTATTCGAAAGACGACACGCTGACTCACCTCACTACACCTTCCACCTCAACTGCCAAGGTGCCACCTCCAAGCCAGGAACCCGAGAGCATCTTCGTGAAGCACTGATTTACGCGGATTAGTTTACGCGAATCCGGCGCATGACGCGGACGCCGGAGCGCCAGTCTTCGTTGATGTCGAAACGATAGATCTCGATGTCGCTGCTGATGCAGCTTGCGAGTGTCTGGAATGAAGGGTGCACGCGGAGAGTTGGGGCGACGAGGTAGACCAGGGGCGCTTCGTCTCGGATCTTTCGATCTCCGAAGAGTTTTGCTTTTGCGATGTGTCCACGGCGTCGATGTGCTTCGACGCGCCGCCAGTAGTCAGCGCCCTGAAGCACGTGCTCACGATCTTCAGAAACTTTCAGCTCGATCAACACGAGTCTGCCGTCCTGCCGCAAAGCCAACAGATCGATCGGCCTGATACCGAGTTTGGCGCCACGTGCTGTTCTGAACTGTGCATGGAGCGGCGCGATAATTAGGCCGGGATCGAGCTTCGTAATGTCTCGTCGTAAAAGCGACTCGAGCCACGCTTCCGGAGCGGCACGATAAAACGCATGGCGATGATCGAAGGCAGCGGCAGAACGATGCTCGCGCAGGTCGCAAAGCAGGTTTTGCCAATCGTTCCATGATGATTGGTCCAGCAGTTGGCGATGTGAACGATTGATTCCAAACCAAACTTTCGCGCTACCGAGTAACGAGCGTACACGTGCGAATGGAAGTCCGAAGAACCTGAGCGTTTCACCATGACGCGCATGAACGACGTCAATCGCGTCAGACGCTTCGGCCATGATCGCAGCCGCATGTTCGCCCAGTGTTGCAGCGGCCACTGGAGGAAAGCGCGCCAGCTTTTTCTGCCACAGCTCATCCTTATCCGGACAAGCAGTCTCGGTCAGAAGGGACAGTTCATCGTCAACAGTGAACACCCTGATCGTGCACTTCAAACTCTCTCGCAGCAGTGCCACGCGGTAGAGCAACGGCTTCAACAGGTCGGGTGAAACGATCACCCACAATTGCTGAACGTAGGGCGGCTTTATGCGATCCGCTGTTCGCCTGAACCACAACAAGGCTGATGAAAGAAACGCATCCACCGACGCTGGATGACCCTGGACCACCGGGCCAGTAACCGCGATTCGTTCGTGTTTGAGTTTCAGAAGAATTTGAGCGTAGCGGCCCGGCTGGCCCGGCCTCGTGCCGCGGCTCAGCGCAAAACGCTCGATGGCAGTTTCCGGGGTCGACGTTGCCGCGAGTTGGGCCAGGCGCTCACAACGGATTTCTCGTGCAGCCTTGATTGTTGCAGTCACGGCTTTGGCAGACGTGCGCGGAATGAACTCGATTACTGAAAGTTCCGCACCCATCCTTCGCGACACCTGCAACGTCAGTAACTCACCGCTCCAATGCCACGCGAGAACACGCCACAACTGGTATCCGCTGTCCGTCCAGCACGACAGGACAAGCCGCTCACTGATAATCGAGATCTCGATCTCATCACGACGAAGAGACTGCGCGGGCTCATCGGCGACGGCGTACAGCCACTCCGCGTGCAGGCGAAACACGGATGCGATCTGTTGATGTGCGGACTCGAGTAGTGCGGTGTTTGTGAGGCGCTGGATCATATCGACGAACGAGGCGCGAAAACGTGAGGAGCCTCTGGTTCGCTGATACTTCTACCGTGTGCTACCATTTTTGGTCAACTAGCAATGGAGGTTTTTAAGTTCAGAGTTCAGCCTTTAGGCTGCTGTTTCGACGGCAAGCTAAAGCTTGAACTCTAAACGCGGGCATTAGTAACATGAAGAACGTTTATCTTGCAGGAGCAGTAAGAACGCCGATCGGTAAGTTTGGCGGCACGCTCGCGTCGTGGACCGCCGCGGATCTTGGCGTCGCGGTAGCTAAAGAAAGTCTGCAGCGCGCGGGTATCGCGCCCGATCAGATCACCGATTCGATCTGGGGCTGCGCGCGCCAGGCTGGTGGTGGGCCAAACGTCGCACGACAGATAACCTGGCGCGCCGGCGTGCCCGAAAAGATCCCCGCCGCCACGATCAACCAGGCATGCGGTTCCGGTATCAAGGCCATCATTCTCGCCGCGCAGGAGATC
>DASUPZ010000316.1:0-10154 GCA_036280855.1 Pyrinomonadaceae bacterium
GTGGCAAACGCTTCCATGTACGACGGCTCGACCGGGCTTGCCGAAGCAGTGTTGATGGCAGAACGTGTGACGAAGCGATCGAAAGTAATCGCTTCGAGCGCGGCGCATCCGCAGTATCTCGAAGTTGTAAGAACTTACGTGCAGCACGCGGGCATCCATCTGGAGCTTGCGCCGTTTGACGAGAAGACAGGGCAGTCGTGGAAAGCACTCGCCGAAGCAGTTGACGACTCGACTGCGGCGCTGGTGGTCCAATCGCCAAACTTCTTTGGCTGTATAGAGGACGTTGCCGCACTCGCCGATGCAGCGCACGCAAAAGGCGCGTTGCTCGTCGTGTGCATCACGGAAGCAATGTCGCTCGGACTGTTGAAGTCGCCGGGCGCGTGCGGCGCTGACATTGTTGTCGCCGAGGGACAGTCGTTTGGCGTGCCCCTCTCGTTTGGCGGTCCGTACGTCGGGTTGTTCGCAACGCGAGAAAAGTATGCGCGGCAGATTCCCGGACGCCTCGTGGGCGAAGCTTACGATAAACAGGGACACCGCGGGTTTGTGCTGACGCTTGCGACGCGCGAGCAACACATTCGCCGTGAGAAAGCCACGTCAAACATCTGCACTAATGAAGGACTAATCGCGCTGGCTGCAACTGTCTACATGGAAACGATGGGCCGCCGCGGTATTCAGGAGGCCGCGCACCAGTGCGCGCAAAAGGCCGCGTATGCGAGACGAGCGATCGCAGGACTGAAGGGGTATTCACTTCCCTTCACCGCGCCCTGCTTTAACGAGTTTGTGGTGCGCGCGCCGGGTAAGGCAGTGGATCTGCTTTCGCGATTGGGGAAAGAGAAAGAGATTGAAGGCGGCATAGCTTTATCGAAATTCATGTCAGACCGGCCGAATGATTTTCTGGTTTGCGTGACCGAGATCAACAGCCGCGCGCAGATCGACGCGCTTATCGAGGGGCTCAGAACAATATAGGACCTATAGGTCTTATAGGACCTATTCACACCTATGACTACCGGAATTACAAAAGTCACCAGTCACATCAGTCCAAACGAGCAGCTCATCTTCGAACGTTCCCAGACCGGACGTATCGGTTACCGATTGCCGGCGCTCGACGTCGATGAAGTTGAGCTCGACATCCCCGCCGAGTTTCGTCGCGACGACGATCTCGAAGGCATGCCCGAAGTCAGCGAGGTGGACGTGATCCGCCACTTCGTCCGCATGTCTACCTGGAACTACTCGATCGATCTCGGCATGTACCCGTTGGGCTCGTGCACGATGAAGTACAACTCGCGGCTCAACGAACGCGTCGCTCGCATCGCCGGGTTCGCAAATCTTCATCCGTTGACTGACGACCGCGACGCGCAGGGCGCACTCGAAGTCATCTACGAACTTCAACAACATCTCGCAGAGATCACCGGCTTGCCGGGTATCTCGCTTCAACCTGCCGCAGGCGCGCACGGCGAGATGACGGGCATCATGATCATCCGCGCGTTCCTCGACACGCGCGACGGCGCCGCCGCGTCGCATCGCCGCACGATGCTCATTCCCGATTCGGCGCACGGAACAAATCCCGCATCGGCGCACCTTTCCGGGTTTTCAGTCAAAACCATCAAATCGACGAGCGAAGGGCTTACCGATCTCGAACACTTGCGCGAACTCTGCTCGCACGGCGACGTCGCCGGGTTGATGCTGACCAACCCAAACACGCTGGGTCTTTTCGAACGCAACATCAAAGAGATTTGCGACATCGTTCATGAAGCAGGCGGCCTCGTTTACATGGACGGCGCAAACATGAACGCGCTCGTCGGCGTCGCGCGGCCCGGCGACATGGGCGTAGACGTCATTCACCTCAACCTGCATAAGACTTTCTCCACTCCGCACGGCGGTGGTGGTCCCGGTTCCGGGCCATGTTGCTGTACGAAAGAACTCGAACAGTTCTTACCCGTTCCGCGCATCGTCAAAACCGACTCAACGTTCCGGCTCGACTACGATCAGCCACGATCGATTGGTCGCGTTAAAGCGTTCTTCGGAAACTACGGCATGATGTTGCGCGCACTCTCTTACACCTTGACGCACGGCAACGACGGTTTGCGCGAAGCGACTGAGGCTGCGGTGCTGAACGCTCGCTACGTGGCTGCCGGTCTTACTGAAGATTACGATAAACCGTTCGCAGGTTCGCCAATGCATGAAGTCGTTTTCACTGATAAACGGCAATCGCGCAAAGGCGTTCACACGCTCGATATCGCCAAGCGTTTGATCGACTACGGATTCCATCCAATGACGATTTACTTCCCGCTGATTGTGCAGGGTGCGATGCTGATCGAGCCGACGGAATCAGTCGGCCGCCAGGAGTTGGACCAGTTTGTCGCGGCGATGAAGTCGATTGCGAGTGAGGCGGTGGAGAATCCTGAGCTGGTTTTGAATGCGCCTCACAGCACGCGCATCGGTCGTCTCGACGAAGCCACGGCCGCACGCAAACCCGTGCTGCGCTGGAAGCCGTAACGCGGATTTCACGGAGAAAAGCGCGGATTAGACCCAGAGGTAACTCACAACCTGTTAGAACTGCCAGTTTCCTCGTTAACACTACTTGACTGAGAATCGTCTTTCGAACTGCACCTTTGCCTTTTACTTGTGCATCACAGAGTTCGATTGGAACGGCATTGTTACAATGCACCCGGTGACACAAAATCGGTCCACCGTGCCCGCGACTGATGTATATTGGATTTGCCCCTTGAGTGGGGCATGACTATTGCAAAAGCCAACGCGACGCCCAGCTTTTCGCGTCTGGATTAAACGATTCGACGTTAGAGGATGCAGCACAAACTCCCCATCTGCCAGAATTTATTTTTAGCGTGCAAACCGAAGCAGGATGATTATCCAAAATCGTAAGCACTGGCACCTGAGGGCGAGCTTTTTTCTAGCTTTTCTGCTCGTTATCTCGCCAATACTTCCCTCCGTCGCCAGGGCGGAAAGTCTCGATCCCGTTGCAGTTGAGGGAAACACGTCTGAAGCTGAGGAAAACGATCCCAGCGTGGCGCTCTCTCAAATACTGCGGCTCGAACGTATCGAAGTTGCGGGCGGCGCGGAACTGATTACAGTTCACGCTAAACTCGCGGGTCTCGAATCGACTCAAAACGACAAATGGATACCACTAGTGTCCATTTTGCGCGACACTCTCGGCGACAATAACGCCGAGAACGATCGACTCCGTTACGTGTGGCCATTGACCTACACGCGGCCAACGACAAAGCAACGCCTCGCCGCGGCGATTCCCTTTTTCTACACACGCGTCGGCAACAAAGAAACACTATCTAAAAGACCGCCGCCGGCAATCGATCTCGCGTCGCCCGAGAGCGACGTCTGGGACAAGATCTTCTGGGCTGCGCTCCAGAACGTGTTGCTCGATCCGTACGGCACGCCGATTAAAGCGTCAACCAGTTCTTACAGGCGCAACAGCAGCGACTATCGTCGCTCGCATATCATTCGCGCCCTCTCGGTACTCGCGCTTTATGAAGCCGTCAAAGGTGAGTCGGCCTTCACACGCGCGGAACTGTCAACGATCCAGGCGCGGCTGTTTCTGAGTGAGAAGACGTTTGGCGGTCTCGTCGACGATTCGAATTTACAGAGCTACTACGCCAGGCGAACCACGCAAACGCGAGATGAACGCGGACACAACTGGGAACTGTTGCGCCAAAGAGCAGAAGCCGAATCGCTGTATTTCGAACCGCTGCTCATGCCTGACGGCAGCGCGACTCACGCACTGCTCTGGGTGGCAAAACGCGATCTGCTCAAACAACAGGGCGCGCGATACAACAGCCGTTTTCTAAACATCGCGAATCCGTGGACTGACAAGCGCCTGCTGAAATGGCAGGGCTATGTCGAGACGCGCTACTTCGACTCGGACAATCACCTGGTTGACAGTCAAACTCCGGGCGCTGAAGCCGTGGAAATGATCCCGCTCGGTCTCTATGGTCTCGACAATCCAAAGATTCCGATGCTGCTCGTGGATTTCCGCGACAGTTACAATCCGAAAAAACGCGAGATGTCGCGCCGCGTGCTGAACGACGTCACGCGAAACATGTTGTCGCTCTCGAAGTTTGGCAACTTGCCGTTCTTCCTCGGTCGCACGGTATATGATTTTGTAACTGGCCGTCGCGGCATAGACATCAATCAGCCTTCGCGTCTGCACACTTATTCGCAACTGAAACTGCTGCTCGCGCTCAACACATCGATGGATCCCGACCTTCGTTCCGAAGTCAGCGGGCGTCTTGAAACGATTTCACTCAATCCGTTTGAGAACGATCTAAACGCCGAGGCAAACATCGCACTCGCGCAATACAACGCGCTGCTTGCCTTTGCGCAGGATCCCAAAGGACTGGCTGTAAGACTCGAACGCGACCGCCGGGCCGAAATGATGCCCCTGGAACATGGCGGTAAAGCACAGCTCGCGTTCCGGCTGTTGAATGTTTTGACGTTCGGAAAATACGTACACCGTGAAGAACTGACGGTCGAGATGGAGGACCGGCTCGACATTGCGCGTCGTCTCGACTATCACACGAAGTTCTTACAGCAGCTTGCCAGGACGAGCGCAGAGGTCGACATCACCTGGAACCTTGAAGACGTCAAACGATCGCTTCACTTCATCGCCGATCATGGATCTGAGGCAGGCTCGAGCGCCGCGGCAGCTACAGCAAAGATTTTTGCGCGCACCAAAGACAGTGAAACACGTCGAGCGTGTCTCGATAGCCTCTCGCGAATTCACAGCTCGAAGGCAAAGAATGAACTGCTCCGGATCTCACTAAATAACGACGTCGATAAAACGTTGAGAGACATCGCGAGCGAGTATCTGAGCGCTCACCCACGACGAGTCGAACCGATTGCAGCAACGATTAGTGGCTCACCAGTCATTGCCGGGCAGCCCTGAGGATGTGGAGTGTCCCCGTGATGACAAGAAGACGCAAACCCGGTCCGATTACTCTGCGCCTCTCCATCTTTGCGGGCATTTTTCTTTTACTACTCTGCACTGCCGGTACGACGTTCGCTCAGGCGAAGCGCCTGGTGATCATCAAGTGTGACGGACTTCCCTACGACCTCGTCGACAAGCTCGTAAAGCAACGCGATCCACAGTCGGGCAAAAGCATGCTGCCGTGGATCGACCACATCTTCTACCAGCGCGGCACAAGACTCTCGAATTTCTACGTTCGCGGCATGAGCTTGTCCGCTCCGTCCTGGTCGATACTCGAGACCGGACAGCACCTGCAAATCAAAGGCAATGTCGAATTCGATCGTTACACGCTCCACACCTACGATTATCTGAACTTCTTTCCACTCTACGTGGGCGGGATCGTCGGCGCACGCGTCGATATGCGCGCGATTGAAGTGCTCGACACGCTCAAACTGCCGGTGCTCTCCGACGCGTACGCGCATAACGAACGCTATCTCACGTACTCGCTCTTTCTCCGGAATCCGCGTTACTCAACGTTGCAGACCGGTTTGCAGAACCGTTTGATGAGATCGCCGAAACAACTGTTTGACGAGTGGACCATGGGTTTCGAAGTGAGAAGCTTTCTTACAGACCAGCTCACCAGAGAGCTCGTTGCGAAGCTCGAGAATCCAAACATCCGTTATCTCGACCTGTTCCTGGCCGATTTCGATCACATCGCGCATCACAACAACGATCTGCAATCACACTCGTACGTGCTGAAGCAGATGGATTCGGTTATCGGGCAGATCTGGACCAGCATTCAGAAGAGCCCGCTTGCCGATGAGACCGCGCTGGTTGTCGTTTCCGACCACGGCTTCAACACGGACGAGAGGATCTACAGCCAGGGTTATAACCTCGTGAAGCTGCTCGGCAGCCGGAACGGCGGCGGACATCACGTCGTGACCAAACGTCGCCCGATGCTCGACTACTCGATCAAAGGCATCAACCCGCTCGTGCCGTTGATACACAACACCTCGCCCGACTCCTACTATCTCAAAGGTGAAAGCACCGCTTATCCAACGGCGATGCTCGACTTTGACGGCAATGAACGCGCGTCAGTGCATCTCCGCGACAGCGATCTCAACCTACTGCACATCATGTTGCAGCAACTGCAACGCAACGACCTGCCGGTGCCTGTGAGAAAAGCAGTAACGCACGAGTTCTTCGCAGTGATCGAACGGCGACGGGCCGGATGGGAAAAGAACCTGAAAGAGTTGAAGAACGAACTTGTCGCGCTCGACCGGGCGATCGGCGAACAACGAAAGTTGTGGGAGTCGCAGCCGAAGAAGTTCACAAAGGAACAGCAGGATCTCGGCCTCGACGACGCAGCCAAGCGAATTTATGTGCAACTCGATCGCTGGCAATACGACCAACGCCAGTACACGGAGTACGCAAACTCGCTCCAGGCATTGTTGACGTTATCGTCGGAGGCGTTCTCGCCGTCGAAAATCAAAATCGCCACGTTGATTCCAGCGACCTCGATGGGAGATCGCAACACGATCCACCGGCTTCAGAATTACGTCGTGGGTCCTGGTCCGGAAGGTTTTGTGCTCAACGATGACGGATCGTTGAACGTCGAAAAGAGTTTCGTGCGTATCGATTACCTCGCGTTGCTTCACGGAGTGACAGTGAGAAACAACGTGCAGCGAGGCGTACCGAACCGGCCGGTAGACATGATCGCGACGCGTTTATCGCGTGACGCCGTGCTGCCTCTCATCGACGAACGTGATATTGATGAAGACGTGGTGTGGGTCAGTGCCGGAGCGAACCGGCAGGCGCTTTTGCTCTCGCGTCGCGATGCGCAGGGCAAGTTGAGTCTTCGTTACCTGCCGATCAGCAATCTCACGCAGGATGAGAGCGGGCGCGTGCAGTTTAAGCCGATTAGCTGGCAGGCTGGTTTGCCGCTGCAAATTTTCGAAGATCCGAATTTGAAGATTAGCGGAAACGACCGCACTGCGTGGCTCAACGAATGGCACACTGACACCGAATGGCTCGAGGCGTTGCACACGACTCATTATTCGAATGGTCTGGTTGGACTTCACGAAGAGCTTGCACAACATAATCTCGAGAGCCTGACTCCGGATCCGAGCTTGAGTGAACAGGAGCGATCGATGCGCGACTTCGCGCGGCGTAAACGCGAACTCGTCGAGCCTGACATGTTGATCGTCGCGCAGGATCACTGGAATTTCGACGTGCGTGGATTCAACCCCGGTGGCAATCACGGATCGTTCTTCAGGATTTCGACGCACTCAGTTTTCATGCTTGCCGGTGGACCGAAAACACAGATTCCACAGGCACTTAGCGTCGATACGCCGTACGACAGCTTGAGCTTCGTGCCTACGTTGTTGGCAATAACCGGAAATTTACGCGATGATAGCAAGCCCGTTCCGGAACTTTGGGACAAAGGTTTCAGGCCGTTCCCCGGGCGCATCGTTAAGGAACTGTTGCCGGGCTTGAATACGCAAACCCTGATTAAATAGTCGAAGAGTGCATTGCCTTGATTGAGTCGAGAGATGAGTTTGCCAGGAACTGGGCCGCCGGGGACATAGAAGAACTCTCCGAAGAACCAGAAACCACCGGAACCAACAAATCACGGCGCTCTTTCCTCTGGCTGCAAACCCTCGCGTTTCTGCTTGGTCTCGGTCTGCTCATCTACGTCATCAATCGCGTCGGCGTGCAACCGCTTTTCGACGCGTTGCTGCGCATAGGTTTCGGCTTCTTCGTCATACTTGGTCTAAGCGGACTACGCCACTTCCTCCGCACGATCTCGATGCGCGCGGCAGTCCCTGCGGAACATCGCCGCATCTCGTTTCGCCATGCTTTTGCAGCACGGCTCGGCGGCGAGGCGATCAGTTTTCTCACGTTCACGGGACCACTGCTCGGAGAAGCGACGAAAATCGCCTTACTGAAAAAACGAATTCCGTTGACCTACGGTGTTCCCGCACTCGTCGTCGATAACCTGCTCTACAATCTTTCCGTCGTGTTTTTCGTGTTGAGCGGCGCGGTAGTGATGCTGTCGTGGTATCAACTGCCGCCACCCGTCTACACGGTCTTAATGATCATCGCGATTGTCGCCGCGTTAGGAATCCTGATCGCAATCATCGCCGCGAAACGCCGCGTGATGCTGCTCACGTGGTTTATCGATCGCCTGGCCCAGCTAAGGCTCAGTCCGAAGGTCATACTCAAACGACGCGATCACATTCACAATCTGGAATCGAAAGTCTACGACTTTTACAAACATCATCCCGCGGCTTTCTTCGTGATGATCGCCTGTAACCTGCTGGCGCACGTGGCAAGCGTCGCGGAGGTTTACATCGCACTGAAGTTTCTGGGTTTTCAACCGCAGTTGGCCCAGGCTTACATCATCGAGTCGCTTACCAAAGTAATCAACTTTGCGTTTGCATTCGTTCCGGGAACAATCGGCGTCTACGAAGGCGGCACTGAAGTCATACTTCAAAAGGGGCTTGGCTTCGAACCTGCCGCCGGTCTTGCGCTCGCGCTCGTGCGCAAAGCTGCAATTGTTTCCTGGACCTCAATCGGCCTGCTTGTGCTTACCTGGCGCACGCTCCCCAACGCGTGGCGTCGTATCCTGGATCGAAGTCCGCGCTTACAACGTCTTATGGATAGTCTCGTACTTTCAAACATCGCGCATCGACCTGCACGCACCGCAGTGAGCATTCTCGGAACCGCTGTGGGCGTGTTGCTCATCGTGTTCACAGTTGGTCTCGCACGCGGCGTGTTGCACGAACGTGGCCGGCGTGAATCAAACATCGGAGCGGAGATCATGATTCGCGCTTCGGGGACGATCAGTCTCGGTGCCTCGCAATTCAGGCTGCCGGCTTCGCATGCTGCTGAACTCGCTGCGATTCCCGGCGTCAGGGCAGCAACTCCGCTCGGGCAGGCCGTGGACAAGAGTGATTCCGGGTTTGGACAAAGATTGATCGACGGTATCGACTTCGATCAGTACGCAACGATTGCGCGCACCACCATTCGCGAAGGACGAGGATTGCGATCAGGCGACGAAGCGATTGTCGATCCCGAGTGGAAAGAGCGTCGGAACGCTAAGGTCGGCGATACGGTTCAACTGTTTGAACGCCCTTTCACGATTGTCGGCGTTTACGAACCGCCGGGCGGCGGGCGCATAAAGATACCCTTGTCAACGATGCAGCAGCAGGAAGGCGCCGCTGACCGGGCTTCGGCGATCCTCGTTGCATGCGACGATCCGGCCAAGCAGGACGAGGTTGCGGCCCGCATACTCGAGCGTTTTCCTGAGAGCCAGTTGATTTTCACGCGCGATTTGCCTGAAATTTATGCGAGTGGCGTTCCCGCACTGAACATATTCATCAAAGTTGTCGTTGGTGTTGCTGCGGCGATTAGTATGCTCGTCATCCTGCTCGCGATGTACACGACGGTCACCGAGCGTACGCGGCAGATCGGAATACTGAAATCACTCGGGATGTCGAAGACTTCGATTGCATGGGTGATCGAGCAGGAAGCGATTATCGTAAGTGTTCTGGGCGTGGCGGTTGGCGTATTGCTGACACTGCTTGCGCGTGTGGCAGTGATGCGCACGACGAGTTTGACGATCGAGATCGAGCCTCGCTGGGTGTTGATTGCTCTCGCAGTCGGGTTGCTGGGCGGAACTATCGGCGCCCTTTATCCGGCACTGCGGGCCGCGCGCCAGGATGCGGTCGAAGCTTTGAGCTACGAATAGCAACCGTAGATTAACGCGGAGGAAGCACAGATGTACTGTCCTCAATGCGGAACAGAATCCTTATCAACGCAGTATTGCCGTGTGTGCGGCGCTAACCTGAAGGTCATCGGTAAAGCCGTCGCGCTGAGCGAGGCCGTCGCGAGAAGTGATCGAGGTCCACTGCCGAAGATCAAAGAGATGGTGCGTAACCTCAAAGTAGATCACGTATCAGACGAGGTGTCCGGCGCTCTCGAGCAAATGAACCAGGAGATCGCGCAAATTTCGCCTGAATCGGACCGGCGCGCGTGGATCAGTTTTGGAAAGAAGAAGACTCCTGCTGAAAAACGTGAGTCTCACATTTCGAAAGGTGTGGTGTCGCTGTTCTCGGGTATCGGACTTACGATCTTTCTGTACTACCTTTCCGCAGCACTCGTGCTGAAGCTTCCGCCAGACGTCGTGGCTGCGATTCCGTTCGAGATCGAT
>DASUPZ010000317.1:0-5019 GCA_036280855.1 Pyrinomonadaceae bacterium
AGGTCTCTATAATGCGCCGCACTTAGGCGCTAGCCCGGCAGGTGGGCGTCATAATAAACTCCCAATATGGCGACTCCGATTAGATGGAACCAGCGCAGACGTATCGCGCCTTCTCGTGGTTCCCACAGTGCTGACACTCCACTGCGTTCACTCGCGGTGAGCTTGACGCATGTCGCCCGCGCTGCGCTCACTGAGCCTTACATGCTCAGTATCGAGCACACACGCATCCACTTGAGCCGTTTGCCGCAGGCGTTTGATGGATTTCGCGTGGTGCAGCTCTCGGATATCCATCACGGGCCGTTTTCAAGCCAGGCGCAGATCGAGCAGGCGGTTGAGACTGCAAACAGGCTCAAGCCGGACATTATCGCGCTGACCGGCGACTACATCTCGAAAGAACGGCATTACGCCGCTCCCTGTGCGGAAATGTTAGGTCGTTTGGAAGCGCGCCACGGCGTTTACGCGGTGCTTGGAAATCACGACCACTGGACCGACGCGGCTCTTATTACCGATCTCTTTCGCGCCGAGGGAATCAACGTCCTGATCAACGAGGGCATGCGCTTCGAGAAAAACGGCGCGGCATTCTGGCTCGCAGGCGTCGACGATACGATGGTCGGTCTCGAAGACATACCCCTCGCGCTCGCGGGATCCAGTGGTAACGAGATGAAGCTGCTGCTGGCACACAATCCGGTGGTGTTGAGGCGCGCAGTTCGAGCCGGAGTTGATCTGGTTTTGAGTGGCCACACGCATGGCGGCCAGGTGGCGATTAGAGGTGAACGCAGTGCTTCCGGGCGCACGCGCCGGCGGATGCTGAAAGGCCTCGGACGCCAGGGAAATACGCAGATTTACGTCAACCGCGGTTTGGGAACCGTGGTTTTGCCTATCAGGTATGGATGCCCTCCTGAAATCTCGCTGTTAGAACTTCGGACAGGATGAATCCTGTCGTAAATCATAGATGTCATCGCGGATAATCACTGTTCCTAACCTCCTGACAGTGTTCCGGATGGTTTTGATTCCGGTCTTCGTCTCCCTGCTTTTTTACCAACGGTTTCTACTGGCACTTACAGTTTTCGTCGTCGCCGGCCTAACCGACGCTCTCGACGGACTGCTCGCTCGGCGCTTCGATCAAAGCTCACAACTAGGGACAATCCTTGACCCGATAGCCGACAAACTCCTGTTGGTCACGGCTTTTGTCGTGTTGTCGATGCGGTCGGTTTTCCCGCCGCCCGTGCCGTCGCACCTGCCTGTCCCATTCTGGGTAACTGTCGCCGTGATCAGCCGCGACGTGTTTATCCTCGTCGGGGCAGCGGCCATCAACATCGTCACTGGATTTCGACGCTTCCGTCCCTCGATGCTGGGCAAGATCAACACTGCCGTTCAGATCGCCGCTATCGCGGCAATCATGTTCGCAGCCAGCGTCCCATACGGCACGGGCTACTACCTTCCCACGGTTTACACCACGGTTTTCACGTTCGCCGTCCTTTCCGGCGCCCACTACGTCTTTTTCGTCTCCAAGCTCGTCAACGAAGACCGCCGCCAGGACGACAACTCACTAAAAGAAAGTTGACAACAACGCACTCAAGTATTATATTGGCCGAGCGTTCAAGGTGAGTGTCGTTTGCCAGGACAGCGGCGTCGCGCCTCATGCAACCGAGCGCACTCGCGCCGGGTCCGAACGTTTTAATTAAGCAAGGTTTGGAGACTAAAAGAAGATGAGCAAGATTATTGGAATTGACCTGGGAACAACCAACTCGGTCGTGGCGGTGATGGAAGGCGGCGAGCCGACCGTGATCACCAACTCCGAAGGTGGCCGCACCACGCCGTCGGTCGTGGCTTTCACCAAAGACGGCAGTCGCCTTGTTGGTCAGGTTGCCAAGCGACAGGCGGTAACCAATCCCGAAAATACTGTCTATTCAATCAAGCGATTTATGGGACGTCGCTATAACGAAGTTAGTGAAGAGATCAAGCAGGTCCCTTATAAAGTTCAGGGCGCGGGCAGCAGCGGCGACGTGCGTATCGTGGCGGGCGGCAAAGAATGGAGCCCGCCCGAGATCTCGGCGATCATTCTTCAGAAGATGAAGCAATCAGCCGAAGATTATCTCGGCCAGAAAGTCGACAAGGCTGTGATCACGGTGCCTGCATACTTCAACGACTCGCAACGCCAGGCAACAAAAGATGCCGGCCGGATCGCGGGTCTCGAAGTGATGCGTATCGTCAACGAGCCGACGGCGGCTGCGTTGGCTTACGGTCTCGACAAGAAGAAAGACGAAACCATCGCAGTGTTCGACTTCGGCGGTGGTACGTTTGATATTTCGATCCTCGAAGTCGGCGAAGGCGTAGTCGAAGTTAAGTCGACCAATGGTGACACGCACCTCGGCGGCGACGACATTGACGAACGTCTGATCGAATGGATCATCGACGAGTTCAGGAAAGACCAGGGCATCGACCTTTCAAACGACAAGATGGCGTTGCAGCGTCTGAAAGAAGCTGCTGAGAAGGCGAAGATCGAGCTCTCCAGCACGATGGAGACGGAAGTCAATCTACCCTTCGTCACTGCCGATCAGTCCGGACCGAAGCACCTCGCGATGAAACTTACGCGAGCGCGTTTCGAGCAGTTGGTCGAGCCGATTCTTTCCCGGCTCAAAGGTCCGGTTGAAACCGCGATAAAAGACGCGGGCCTCGATGCAAGAAAGATCGACGAGGTCGTGCTCGTTGGCGGTTCAACCCGCATCCCCAAGGTGCAGGAAATGGTCCGCGAGCTGTTTGGCAAAGAACCAAACAAGAGCGTGAACCCTGACGAAGTGGTGGCCATCGGTGCCGCCGTGCAGGCGGGTGTTCTGTCAGGTGAGAAGACTGACATCCTGCTGCTCGACGTAACACCGCTGAGCCTCGGTATCGAGACGCTGGGTGGAGTGTTCACCAAGTTGATCGAAAGAAACACGACGATTCCCACGCGGAAGTCCGAGATCTTCTCAACTGCGTCAGACAATCAGACTTCAGTCGAAGTTCACGTGCTGCAAGGTGAGCGACCGATGGCGTCGGACAATCGCACGCTCGGCAAGTTTCACCTCGTGGGTATTCCACCGGCGCCGCGTGGCATGCCGCAGGTTGAAGTAGCTTTCGACATCGACGCCAACGGCATCGTCAACGTGTCGGCCAAGGACATGGGAACCGGCCGCGAGCAGAAGATCACGATCACGGCTTCGTCAGGTTTGTCGAAGGAAGAGATCGACAAGATGATGAGAGACGCCGAGTCGCATTCTGCTGACGACGCCCGGAAGCGCGAGGAGATCGAAGCTCGTAATCGTCTGGATGGCCTCGTCTACCAGATGGAGAAGACGCTCTCGGACAATCGCGAGAAGGTCGGAGCAGTTGCTGCTGATGTTGAATCGGCGATAGCTGAGGCGAAGAAGGCGTTGGCTGAAGGTGGAGTTGAACGGCTCAACGACGCGTTCAATCAACTGCAAACTGCGTCGCACAAGCTGGCTGAAGCGCTTTATCAGCAAGCGCCAGCGGGAGGAACGCAACCGGGTGGCGATCAGGCTTCGGCAGCAGGCGCATCATCCTCGACGTCGGGCGGGTCGGCTGACGACAACGTCATCGACGCCGAGTATGTGGACGTAGACGAAAACAAGTAAGGCGATTCGGATCGTTCGATTGCCGATTGAAGAAGAGGCGGAGATGCTATTTACCTCCGCCTTTTCGTCAGATCGGATGACAGTAAAGCATAGGTCTTATAGGTCCTATAGGACCTATTCGATTTCAACTTAGATGGCAGCAAAGCAAGACTATTACGAAATACTCGGCATCAAGCGCGACGCGAAGCCTGACGAAATCAAGAAGGCTTACCGCAGGTTGGCGCGCAAGTATCACCCTGATGTAAATCCGGGTGATAAAACAGCCGAGGAACGCTTCAAACTCATGTCGGAAGCGCACGACGTGCTTTCCGATCCGAAGAAGAGAAGCGTCTACGATCGTTTCGGACAATACTCTGACAACCTTGCGGACGCGGCTGCGCGAGGTGCTGGTCCAACGGGCAGCCGCACGTCGCCGGGCTTCGATTTCACCGGCTTCGATTGGGGCAGCGCAACAAGCGGTTCGGGTACTGGCGGCAGCAGCAGTAGTTTCCGCGACATCTTCGCCGACCTCTTCGGCGGCGGCGCAACTCGAGAGAAGGAACCGCCTCGCCCGCAGCCTCAGCGTGGCGCTGACATCGAGATGCCGCTGAGTCTTTCGTTTGAAGAAGCGATCAAGGGTTTGACGACAAACCTCACGGTCAACCGTTCCGAGCAGTGTTCGCGTTGTAACGGCGCGGGCGACATCGGTGGACCAGTCGTGGTTTGTTCAACGTGCAAGGGCTCGGGCCAGGTGCAACGCGCAGGCGGCAGGCTGAGGTTTGCGCAGGAATGTCCGGACTGCGGCGGAACAGGACGGCGTCGATCGCCGTGTTCTTTGTGTCATGGCAGCGGCACAACGCCGAAGACTGAAACAGTAAAGGTCAGGATTCCTGCGGGTGTCGAGACAGGTTCGCGCGTGAAAATCACGGGCAAAGGCGGTGGTGGACGTTTGGGCGCGCCTGCCGGCGACTTGTACATCATCACCAACGTTGGTCCACATAAGTATTTCACTCGCAAGGGCGACAACATTTACGTGACTGTTCCGATCACGGTGCCGGAAGCCGCCCTTGGGGCGAAGATCGAAGTGCCGACAGTTGAGGGAAAGAGCCAGCTGCGCATTCCGCCGGGAACACAATCGGGCCAGAAGTTTCGCTTGCGCGACCGTGGTGCTCCGTCGTTGCGGAATCCCGGCGCGAAGGGCCACCAGTTTGTAGAAGTACAGGTCACTTTGCCAAAGGTGATATCGGAAGAGACGAAGGAACTTCTGCGAGAGTATTCGAAATTAAACTCGACGAACCCACGAGTTGAGATGGGGCTGGAATGACCAGGAAGCCGAAAACCTACACGATCAGTGCAGTCGCGGAGCAATATGGCATTCATCCGCAGACGCTGAGATTGTACGAGC
>DASUPZ010000318.1:0-3708 GCA_036280855.1 Pyrinomonadaceae bacterium
AAGATCCGGTTTCAGAGGAAATGCTTTTGCGGTTTCAGGAGAGTGTTGAGCGCCGCGCGGCTGGCGAGCCGCTCCAGTACATCACGGGCGTTCAGGACTTTTTTGGACGCGAGTTTCGCGTGACGCCGGACGTGTTGATCCCGCGACCGGAAACCGAGTTGCTTGTTGAAGCTGCGATTGAAGTTGCCGGTTCATCCCCGTTTGTTTGTGACGTCGGCACAGGTTCCGGCTGCATTGCCGTAACGTTGTTGTGTGAACTCGAGAAAGCACGCGCCGTTTGTCTCGATAAGTCGCGGGCCGCGCTCGAGATTGCAAAACTCAATTCGCGTGATCATTCGGTTGAAGATCGCGCGGAGTTTTTAGTGTCTGATTGCCTCGACGCACTCGATCCGCGCGATTATCAGTTTGACCTTGTAGTTTCGAATCCACCGTACGTATCAGCGTCAGCGCTGCCCGGTCTTCAGCCCGAAGTGCGAGATCACGAGCCGCTAGTCGCACTTTCACCCGGCGCCGACGGGCTCACGATCATTCGCCGTTTGATAAAAGAAACGCCTCCCTTTCTAAAACCGGGCGGGCATCTGCTGATGGAGATTGGTTTTGACCATGGTGAAGCCGTCACTGAACTTGTTAAGGAAACCTCGTGGCAATTGCTCGAAATTCGGCCCGATCTGCAAGGCATTTCGCGCATAGTCGTCCTCGGTAAATAAGCTGTCACAACATCCCGATTTGTGGTGTTTCACGTTCAGAGCCGCGATAAAGCGTCGAAGAAACAACCCCAGACATTAAGGAGACCGAAGTCATGTACAGGTTTTTAGGGCGTAGTCTGTTAATTGTCGCGCTGGCGACCTTCACCGGCGTAACCATGTTTGCCCAAAAGCGAGATGGCTCGCTGTCGTGTCGTGAAAACAACTGGTACAACGACCGGCTGGTAGGTAACTGCGAGATTCGTGAACAAACACTTGCCCCGAGTGGCGCCACCATCGCGATCGATGGCAGGCAAAACGGCGGCGTTGCAGTTAAAGGCTGGGACCAGAACCAGGTTCTCGTGCGGGCACGCGTGCAAACCGGCGCGCCGACGGCGGAAGAAGCCAAGTCACTGGCTCAACAAATCAGGATCGAAACCAGTGGATCAAAGATTTTTGCGAGTGGTCCTGACAGGCGCAAAGACTATCACTGGGACGTTAGCTACGAAGTCTTTGTTCCGCGTCGTGCCGACATCTCCGTGGAAACACACAACGGCGGCATCTCGATCGTTGAAGTGAACGGCCGCATCGATTTCACCGCTGTGAACGGCGGCGTTGTGCTGAAGAAAGTCGGCGGTGCTGTTCGTGGCTCGACTACGAACGGCGGTCTGGTGATTGAGCTGACTGGCGATCGCTGGGACGGTGAGAGTCTCGACGTGAGCACGACGAACGGCGGCGTTATTATGTCACTGCCGGAGAACTACTC
This sequence comes from Pyrinomonadaceae bacterium, assembly GCA_036280855.1. Lineage (GTDB taxonomy): Bacteria > Acidobacteriota > Blastocatellia > Pyrinomonadales > Pyrinomonadaceae > PSRF01. Next base: position 1,450 of record DASUPZ010000318.1, read on the forward strand.
GGCCAATTTGCAAACCGGAACGGTTAATGGAGGTGTCGAAATAGATTTCCCGGTGACTGTTCAGGGCAAGATTTCGAAGCAGATTGCAGTGAATCTCGGCTCGGGAGGGCCAACCGTCAAGGCAATGACGACAAACGGCGGTGTCAGGATTAAAAAGATCACCGCCAACGAATAGGTGTGCGAGCAAGAGGGCGGTGCTAAGGGTGTGGCAGGTAAGCAATCCTGCCGCACCTTTTACTTTGTTCAGAGTTCAAGCTTTAGCTTGTCTTGGGGGGACAACCTAAAGGTTGAACTCTGAACGGGCTTTATCCTTTTTCGATTTTCGCTTACTCTGTCGGTCATCGTGGACAAATTTCGTATCTCCGGTGGCCGACCCCTTCACGGCAGAGTCTCCATCAGCGGCGCAAAAAACTCGGCGCTGCCATGCATGGCCGCGGCCCTGCTCACGCCTGAAACAGTCACGCTCCATAACATCCCGTACGTGCGCGACATCATCACGCAGCGGCGTTTGCTCGAAGATATCGGTGCCACTGTCTTAACGCCCGAGCTCCGAACACACAAGATTACCGCAGCGCACGTGGAGCTTTTCGAAGCTCCGTACGAGCTGGTAAAGACAATGCGCGCCTCCGTGCTCGCACTTGGACCACTGCTCGCTCGTTTTGGCGAGGCTAAAGTCTCGCTGCCCGGTGGTTGTGCGATCGGCACACGGCCCATCGATCTGCATCTTGCGGGCTTCGAGAAGTTTGGCGCCGAAGTAAAACTCGAAGCTGGAAACGTCGTTGCACGCGCACCCAGCGACGGCCGGCTGCGCGGTGCGGACATTCAGTTTGCGAAAGTTACTGTCACAGGCACTGAGAACCTGATGATGGCCGCTGCGCTTGCTCGCGGCACTACCACGCTGCACAACGCCGCGCGCGAACCTGAGATCGTCGATCTCGCGGACTTACTAAACAAAATGGGAGCGCGCGTAAACGGCGCCGGATCGGAGACGATCCAGATCGAGGGAGTTGAATCGCTCGGCGGCGCGGAACACACGATCATCCCCGATCGGATTGAAACCGGAACATTCATCGTCGCGGCTGCACTCACGCAGGGACAGCTCGAGATCAAAGACTGCCGTCCGGATCACCTCGAGGCTGTCATCGCACAACTCAGAAGTGTCGGGGTCGAGATCAGGGAAGTAAATCCGACGACGTTGGAAGTTACCTGTCCCGACGGGCTAAAGGCGGGCGACGTCACTACGCATCCGCATCCCGAATTTCCGACTGACATGCAAGCGCAGTACATGGTTTTAATGACGCAGGCGCGGGGCCGCTCGGAGATCGTAGAGACAGTTTTTGAGAACCGTTTTATGCACGCTTCGGAGCTTCAGCGCATGGGAGCGCAGATTCACATCGACGGCCGGACGGCGATCGTCGATGGCCCAACAACATTGCATGGTGCACGCGTGATCGCGTCGGACCTGCGCGCGTCGGCTTCGCTCGTGCTTGCGGGGCTGATTGCGAAAGACGAGACGGTGATCGATCGCGTTTACCATATCGATCGTGGTTATGAAAAGATCGAAGCGAAACTGCGCACGGTTGGTGCAGACATTGAACGAATCATCGCGCCGGTGACTACGCCACACGGTTCAGAGTTCAACCTTCAGGTTGCTAATTCGGCAGAGCAAGCTGAAGCTTGAACTCTGAACGAAGGCTTAAGGAGCTGAATAATGTCAGAAGAGAATTGTTTGTTTTGCAAGATCATCAGCGGAAAAATTCCGGGTGAGTTCGTACACCAGGATGATCAGTGTGTGGTGCTCCGCGACATCAATCCGCAAGCGCCGATGCACGTGCTGGTGATCCCGCGCGATCACATTGAGTCGCTCGATGAGGCTTCGCAGAAAGAAGAAAGCTTACTGGGACATTTATTGCGGATTGGAGCTCGCGTCGCAAACGAGCAGGAGCACGACAGCTATCGCACGGTGATTAATACCGGGGCCGGTGCGGGGCAATCCGTATTTCACCTGCACGTACACATTCTCGCTGGACGACCCATGAACTGGCCGCCAGGGTAACGCGGATAACAATCCCGATTTAAAATCCGCGTCATCCGCGGCTAATTTACCTTCGGAGCTACAGATCTCACAGCTTCCGAGACGCCCGCCTCATACTTCTTGAAGTTCTCATTGAATCGCCGCGCGAGATCCTTCGCCTGGCGATCGTAAGCGTCTTTGTCTGCCCACGTGTTGCGCGGTTGCAGCACTTCGTTCGGCACGTC
>DASUPZ010000319.1:0-5695 GCA_036280855.1 Pyrinomonadaceae bacterium
ATGATCTCCATAGTTGAGGTTGAGACTTAGGACTTCTCGGCTTTCGAGTTTCTCGAGGGAGTTTCGATCTCCAGTTCCGCGGCAGTTTCGGCGGGTAGAGCATACGATTCTGCTTCGGAGGGATAAGTGCCGTTCCTGACGTCGTCGGCATATCTGCTGACCGCGTCCGTCATCACTTCGCGCAGGTTTGCATACGGCCTGACAAAGCGCGCCTGTTTGCCAAAAGATAGACCAAGCATGTCGTGCAGGACCAGCACCTGGATGTCGCAGTGAACACCGGCGCCGATTCCAATCGTCGGAATGCTGATGCTTTCAGTGATCATCTTTGCGATCTCGCGTGGGACGACTTCAAGCACAACGGCAAACGCTCCCGCGTCTTCCATTGCTTTCGCGTCGTCGATCAATTGCTGCGCAGCTTTTGTTGTTTTGCCCTGCACGCGATAGGCGCCGAGCTGGTTGATCGATTGGGGCGTCAAACCGATGTGGCCCATGACGCTGATCTCTTCATCGACGAGCCGCTTCACGAGGTGAACTCGTTTATGCCCGCCTTCGAGTTTGATTGCCTCCGCGCCGCCTTCTTTGACGAGACGAAGTGCGTTCCTTACCGCATCGTCGTCGCCCGTGTGAAAAGTTCCATAAGGCATGTCAGCGACCAGCAACGCGCGCTGCACCGCGCGGCGCACTGCTTTCAAGTGAATCAAAATCTCATCGAGCGTGACAGGCACCGTGTTGCCGTATCCGAGCACAACATTTCCGAGGCTGTCGCCGACGAGAATGATGTCGATGCCGGCTTCGTCGACAATACGAGCGGTCGGGTAATCGTACGCTGTCAGACAAACGAGTCGCTCGCCGCGTTGTTTACTGGATCGTAAAGACGGTGCGCTGACCTTTTCAGGTCTTTCAGGTTTTAGATACGGCATGATTCGCTCTCAAGAGGGGAGCATTATAAGGGAAACCTGCCCATTATGTAACCGCGGATGACACGGACAAAAATCCGATTTTAAATCCGAGTAATCGGTGGCTCTACGGCGTCCAGCGGTGTACGGCGGAGCGGTCGGGCGTCTCGTTTAACAGCTTGTTGACGGGTTTTCCGATCACTGGATGAACGAGATTGGGCGCCAGTTCGTGAAGTGGAACCAACACGAACCGGCGTGTGTGGAGACGCGGGTGCGGAAGTGTCAAAAACTCCGTATCCGAACGATGATCTTTGAAGATCAACAAGTCGAGATCGATCGTGCGCGGCCCCATCGGCACGTCACGTGTGCGGCCGAGCGCATGCTCGATGCGCAGCAGTCGAGCCATCATCTGTTCGGGAGTTGGCAGAGTCGGGCCACGCACCTCCGCGACCATGTTTAGAAACGGCGGTTGCTCTTCATATTCGACGGGCTCAGTTTCATAAATGCTCGATAGTCGAATAACATCCAACCCGGCGTCGAGCATGCCGCGCACCGCGAGTAGCAGGTATCCCGCGCGATCGCCGAGGTTCGAGCCGAGTCCGACGTAAGCATTCTGAATCATCTATCGATGTCTCAACTGTTCACCTTAATCTGGCTTAAGTGGCGCCTCTTGCGCAACTCGCTTCGCTCGCGCAAGGCAGTTGCAAACAGGGTCGCTTCAGTGCTCGGCATACTGCTCGCGCTTGTGTTCTCAGTCGTGCTCGCCACGGTCCTGGGCATCGTTGCTTACTTTCTCAGCCGCCCCAACGCTTTAGCCGATGTGATGCGGCGCAGTGGATCGCCTGAAGCTTCAACCACAACCTCAGTCGAATTCATCTTCTTTTCGATCTACGGACTCATCTATCTGATGTGGGCGACTGTGCCTTTGAGTATCGGAGGCAGCAAGCAATTCGATGCGAGCAAGATGTTGATGTATCCGATCACGTTACGAAAGTTGTTTGCAGTTGACTTCGTCAGTGAGCTGACAACGCTGCACTCAGTTTTCGCCGTCCCCGCACTGCTCGCTATGAGCCTCGGCGCCGGACTCGGTTCGGGTAATCTCATGGCGGCATTGCTGGTTGCCGTTCCTGCAATCCTGTTTGGTGTCGGTTTATCGAAATGGCTCTCGACGATCATCGCCTCGCTCGTTCGTCGTAAACGAGCTCGAGGTGAAACACTCCTCGCGCTCATCGGCGCCGTGGCCGGACTCGGCGCAGCAGCGGCGGGCCAGCTTGCGCCGATTCTTTTCAAACATGCTGAGTCACTGCCGTGGTTACGCTGGACGCCGCCCGGAGCCGCTGCGTTCATGTTGGCCGGCTATCAAGGTGACACACTCGCCTATGTGATCTCTTTCCTGACGCTCAGTGCTTACGCAGTATTCGTGATCACGATCACTTACCGGCTCGCGCGTCGCGCGGCTCTCGGTCTTGAAGGCCGGCGACGACCGAAAGATCCCGCAGAGCAAAGTTCAATCCTGGAAGGTTACACAGGCTGGCGCCTGCCGTTTGTGGCACCCGATCTCTCGGCGTTGATAGAGAAAGAGATCCGCTACGCAATGCGTAACGCGCAAGTGAGAATGATGGCGCTCATGCCGTTGTTGCTGATCATCCTTCGTGTGCTGAACTCGCGAGACATACGAACCATGGGTCGCGGTGCGCCGGATGATTTTCTGACTTACGCGTCCGTGATGTTTGCGGCGGGCGGCGTTTTCTACGTGTTCGTGATCCTCGTCGGTCTTTCATGTAACGCGTTTGCTTTTGAAGAAGGCGGGATGCGCACGCTGATCCTTGCGCCGGTTGACCGGCGCAAAATACTGCTCGCCAAAAACATCGCGGTCACCACTGTCGCATTTATCTTCTCGACGGCGCTGTTGATTCTCAACGCGATCATCTTCCGCGATTTGACGCTTCCAAGTCTTCTGTTCGTGCTGTTGAGTTTCTTCATCTTCGCTGCGATGAGCTCGGGCGTCGGCAACTGGCTTTCCATCTATTTTCCGAAGCGCCAGGATTTCGGAAAACGGATGAACGTATCGGGTGTAGCCGGTCTGCTTTTCATCCCGCTGATCGTCGCGCTCGCCGTACCGCCGTTCGTGGCGACACTCATCGGTTACTTCACGCGCAGCATGTTGAATCAATACCTGACGCTGCTGGTTATGACTCTATTGTCGATTGGGCTGTATTTAGTGGTCCTTAACTTCCAGGGCCGCGTGCTCGCAAGACGTGAAATCGACATCCTCGAGGCGGTACGTGAGCCGGTGGATGAATGAGAGTGTCGAGTTCGTGTTACACTACCCTGCCCCGAGAGTCCTTAAACTGATTCCAGTGATGCGCGGCGCATCCGGGCGGGTTTAGAGCCCCGTCAATACACAAATGGCTCGTAGAAGATTTCGCAGCAACCAGCGCCACGAACCCACGACGGAGCGTTCCTTTCAGGAATACATCCTCTCCACGCCTGCACCTCAAACCTCGCGAACCGAACTACTGAGGCTCATCCGCGGCGGTGAAGACACTTTTCTCGAACTCAAAGTAAAACTCTCAAACACCGAGAAGATCGCACAGGAGATCGTGGCCCTTGCAAACACAGGCGGCGGCGTAATCGTCTTCGGTGTGAACGACCAGTTGCGAGTCGAAGGTGTGGACGATCCCGAAAAGGTCCAGGACGACCTGGTCCGCATCTGTCGCGAGGAGATCCAGCCTCCGCTCGTGCCGTTCATCGATCGCATCGCACTCGACAACGGTCGTCGCATCGTCGCGCTCGACATCGAAAGCAAACGACGACCCTACCGCACGCGCGACGGCCGCTTTTACCTGCGTATCGGAGCAGAGAAGCGCGAGGCTTCGCGTGAAGAGATCTCGACATTGCTCGACGAAGCGCGTCCGACTCGTTACGAAGACGTTCCGGCGCTTGGTGCAACGATTGACGACGTCGATGAGGCGCATTTGTGGAGTTACCTGCGTGAGTTTGAGGGCGGGGCTTTTGAAGAAGCGACAGTGGTTGGTTACCCGACTGCCGATGTGCTCGAGCGCGATCTGCTGCTCGCGACAAACGACGGCCAGGAAGTTGTTCCCACAGTCGCAGGACTGCTTTTATTTGGGCGTGATGAACGTGTCGCGGAGTTGCTGCCGCGCGCTTCAGTGACTGCAACCAGGTTCTCGGGCGACTCTCTTCAGTCGCCGGTAGTTGAGCGCGTGAAGTTTGCGGGTAACCTGGCCTCGGTTTATGAAGGATTGACGCGTTTTGTGCGGCGCTATTGTGACTTGTTGGAAGTGCGGCCGAAGAACCCTGGACCAGTGCTCGATGAAGAATCACCGGTGCCGGCGCGTTCGAGTTATCACGGTGGCGTTGTGGCTGAAGCGGTCGCAAATATGCTGGCCCACAGGGATCTGGCTTTGAGGGATTTGCCGAGCCGTTTACACGTCTTTGATCACTCCGTGGAGTTTGTAAACTCCCGGCGAAGCATGGGCTTCTCGCCGGTCGCGCAGAAAGCGATTCGTTATGGAATGCCGGAGCGATTGAATCCGAGGTTGGCGGCGGTGCTGACGAGTGGAGCCTACGGATTAAAACTCACGCTTCAGGGGCTGCCGGCTTTACTGCGCGAGGCAAAACGATTCTCTAATCGCAAGGCAGAGATCGTTTCGTTTAACGATGAGTTTCGATTGAAGATTTACGGTGCGTTTTAGACAGGATTAACAGAATTTACACGATTTACATGTAAATCCCGTTAATCCTAAAATCCTGTCAGTTTGTTTTTTCAGGTTTGGGTGAGTTGTAGAACTGGCGCGCCTGGACCACGAATTCCTTGTCGTCGTAAGTCCCGTCGCCGTCCACATCCACCTTCACTTGCAGCTTGTGTTGTTTCCCGTCGCGCACGTCACCCGGATTAAACGCGAGACTGTATTGACTGCGCAGCAAGGCGTTGATGTTGTTGAGCACCTTCGGCAACTCGCCTTCAAACGTCACCGGAAAATAGGCGCCGCCCGTTTCCTTTGCAAAAGTTTGCAGCGTGTTGTCAGCCTGTAGCCAGCTCATGCGGCCCGGTGTCCCCAACAGGCTGTCCGTCGGTCCGAGGTAGTCGCTGTAGAGCTTCTTGTACATTCCGCCAGTGCCGATGATGTAAACCGGAATACCCGAGTTTTGCAGCACCTTACGAGCGTCGCCGTAGTTGATCTTGCTGAACGTGTCGATGCCTGAAGCGACCAGCACTATCGCGCGACGCCGTCCCTGAACAGATACGAGACCTGAATAATCAGTCTTCTCAGACTTTGATTCCTCTAACACCACCGAATCACCACGCCCGCCGACAAGCACAAACTTCAACGCGTCGAACAAATTCGTTTCGCGAAACGCCGGACTATTCCGCAACAGCAACCCGATCACCTGCTGAAGCCGCCCCGGGTCGTTTGTGAAGTCGGTCAACGGGGTTGGACGAATATCAAAAGCGGTCACCGAAACGTAGTCATCGGGCGGCTTGATGAACTGCGACAAAAACATCGCGGTCGGTCGAATCACTTCGTAAGTGCCGGGCTCGTAGCCTCTCGTCGACGCATAGCCGAAGTATTCCGATAGCTTGCTGTACTCGATCACCATTGCCACGGTGATCGGCGCCTCAGGCGTAGAAAAGTTTGTGATTGTCTGTTGTACCCCGTTATCGAAGACCGCGAAGTTTGGTTTCTTCAGGTTAGTGACGATCTGCCCGCTCTTCTTGTGATAGACGACGGCATCGACGTTCACGATCTGCGTCGCGATAGTGACTTTTTCGA
>DASUPZ010000320.1:0-3470 GCA_036280855.1 Pyrinomonadaceae bacterium
CGGCCCATCGAGATCAGTCTGAAAGTTTATCCGCTGGAAATCAAGCAGCATGAACTCGCATCGAGAGTGCGACAGTTTCATGAACTACTAACGTCACGCGCCGAAAACTTTCATGAGCTCGCGCGCGAACTCTACGACTTACTGGTGAAGCCGGCTGAAGATCAAATCGCACTCAAATCGAAGCTAATCATTGTGCCTGATGGTTTACTTTGGCGGTTGCCATTCGCGGCGTTGCAACCGGCGGAAAACCACTACGTTGTGGACCATGCGCAAGTATCGTACGCACCATCCCTGGCTGCGTTGCGTGAAATGCGAAAGCAACGTCCGCCGGCTGCGCGTCCTAACTCGTCATTGATCGCTTACGGGAATCCTGAGTTATCTAAAACTTTCACGACTCGATTTGAACTCGCTCATGCCGGAATCAAGCTCGAATCATCAGCCGCGCAGGAGGAAGAGATCCGGCGCGTAGCAACGACTTACGGTCCCGCTACAAGCCGTTTATTCGCTGGTCCACAGGCAAGTGAAGAGCAGATAAAGTCAGAGCTTTCGCGGGCGAAGATCGTGCATTTCGCGGGTCCGGCGATATTGGATGATACGAGTCCGATGTCGTCGTTCTTCGGGCTTTCTTCCGCAACAAGCCGGCAGGACGGTTTTCTTCAAAGCCGTGAGATCATGGATCTGCAAAGCACCGCAGAGCTGGTTGTGGCGTCGAGGGCGCAGCACAGCGCCGGCTTCAATGGGAACGCGGCGGTTGGTTTCTCGTGGTCGTGGTTTGTAGCGGGCACACGCGCGACGTTAGTGAGTCGGTGGACGATCGATTCGCCGACACCATTCCTCACCGGGTTCTATTCTTCGATCAAACCGGCAAACCGAACTTCAGTTTCCAGGGCTCGGGCGCTGCATCAAAGCGTACTGGCACTCAGGCGCTCAGATGATTATCAACATCCATACTACTGGGCGAGCTTTGCAATGATAGGCGACGCCCGCTAAACGACAATTGATGGTACGATGCACAATCATTCACAGGGAGGGATGCTATGAACTGTCCAGTCTGCACAACTACTAGTCTTCAAATGACGGAACGACAAGGTATTGAGATCGACTACTGTCCTCAGTGTCGAGGTGTCTGGTTGGACAGGGGCGAGTTGGATAAGATAATTGACCGATCGATGACTGGCTCGTCGGGCCAGAGATTTGAAGACGAACGACGCGAGCCCTCGCGCGATTACAAATCTTCCGACCATTATCGTGAACCTCATCGCGAAGGCCAGTACAAGAAGAAGAAACGCGAGGGATTTTTGTCGGACCTATTCGATTTTGATTAATAAGCCACGGATAAACGCAGATGAACGCGAATAAAATTTTATTCTTGATCTGCGTTCATTCGTGTTCATCTGCGGCTTAAATGAATAAAGCATGGACTGTTCACAAGTTTGGCGGTACCAGTCTCGCCGATGCAGATCGTTATCAAGCGGCGTGTGAAATCGTTCTGTCGCAACGATCGAGTGAGCACGTGGCCGTGGTTGTTTCCGCGATGAGCGGCGTCACCAACGCACTCATCGAATCGGTGAATCTCGCCGCCGCACATGACGACTCCTACCTGCCCAAACTCCAGGATCTCGAAAACCGGCACCTCGAAACTATCGCTGCACTACAGCTTCAAAACGAACAAAGCCTCAAGCAAACTGTCGTCTCCGATTTCAACGCTATCAGGGAAGTGTTGAGAGGTGTTTGGATCACCCGGCTCGCTTCTGAACGCATCGTCGAGTTCGTCTCGGGCCATGGCGAATTGTGGTCGGCCCAGTTCATGCACGCCTACCTCGAATCGCGAAACTGTCGATCAGGTTGGCTCGATGCGCGTGAAGTTCTCGTGGTTGAACCCAATGCCAATAGCGTTGCGGTCGACTGGCAACTTTCAAAGCAGAAGTTGCAGGCACATCGCCTCGAGACTGAGATTCTTGTCATCACCGGATACATCGCATCGACGCACGACGGAGTCGCGACGACGTTGAAACGAAACGGCAGCGACCTCTCAGCATCCATCTTCGGCGCACTGCTCGGCGCTGATTCCGTCACGATCTGGACGGACGTCGATGGCGTCTTCAGCGCTGATCCGCGGCGGGTTCCGGACGCTGTTGTGATACCGGAGCTTTCCTACCAGGAAGCGGCTGAACTTGCCTACTTCGGAGCGAAGGTCATTCATCCGAGCACGATGTCGCCCGCGATCGCGCACAACATCACGGTGTGGATCAAGAACACTTTCAAGCCTGATGCTCCGGGCACGAGAATCGCCGCCACTTCGCCGATGGACGTGCCGATCAAGGGTTTTGCCGCGGTCGAAGACATGGTCCTGATCAATGTGGAAGGCACGGGCATGATCGGCATTCCGGGCGTGGCCCATAAAGTTTTCGGGGCGCTGCGTGCGGTCGATGTCTCGGTCGTGATGATCTCACAGGCAAGCTCTGAGCATTCGATCTGCTTTGCCGTTCCGCGTGAACACTCCGAACTCGCGAAAAAGACAGTTGAGGAAACTTTTGTTGTCGAGATGCAGCGCGGAGAGGTCCAGACGGTGGACCTGACGGCGGACTGTTGCATCATCGCGATGGTAGGCGACGGCATGATCGAGCGCCTGGGCATGGCCGGAAAATTCTTTAGTGCACTCGGAAAGGCCGGTATCAACGTCCGAGCAATCGCCCAGGGATCGTCGGAACGAAACATTTCCGCCGTCATTGAACAAGCTGAAGCGACGAAGGCGCTGCGAGCTATGCATTCCGCCTTCTATCTCTCAAACCAGACTCTTTCAATCGGCGTGATCGGGACCGGCCTGATCGGCGGCACGCTTCTGAACCAGCTTCAAACTCGTATTGAAGAACTCAAACGCGATCGTGGCATCGACTTGAGAGTGCGCGGCATCATGAACAGTCGCCGGATGATCCTTGCAGACCGGCACCTCCCGCTCGATCGATGGCAGGATGAGTTATCGGAAAGTTCGAACACAGCCGACCTCGAGAGTTTTATCAATCACATTAATGCCGGGCATTTACCACATGCTGTACTGATCGATGCAACCGCGAGCGCCGATTTGCCGGCGCACTACGAAAGCTGGCTCGCAAAAGGCATCAACATCATCACGCCAAACAAGAAGAGCAATGCCGGACCGTTACATGCTTATCGCAGCCTGCGCGAAACGGCGCGCAAACATCAACAGTACTTCCTTTATGAAACAAATGTGGGCGCGGGGCTGCCGATTATTCAGACACTTCGCGGCCTCGTGGAAACGGGAGATGAAATCATCAAGATCGAGGGCGTGCTATCAGGTACACTCTCTTACATTTTCAACTCTCTCGACGGTAGTCGTACGTTTTCGGAGGTTGTGCGAGAGGCGCACGCGTTAGGCCTAACCGAACCGGATCCACGCGAGGACTTGTCGGGTGTAGACGTCGCTCGCAAACTGATCATTCTTGCGCGGG
>DASUPZ010000321.1:0-5014 GCA_036280855.1 Pyrinomonadaceae bacterium
CTACTGCGGTGGTGACTCCGGCTGGACAAGTAGCAGCGACCACTTATGCTGCGCCGATGCTTAACATCCCGGCGTACAAGACCGGCGACGACACCAAAATCAAAGTAAACTTTACGGGTGCGTTGACGGGTGCTCGCGCAAACGTCTTCATCACGCCTCGGAAAGACGGACCGACCGAGGTCAAGATGCGTTTTCACGACCTGAAAGAAGCGCCTGCGGGCCAGAAGTTCATCCTGTGGGCAGTTGGGCCGGACAATAAGTTCGTAAAACTCGGCCAGGTAGTGAATGCGGCGGGACGAAATGAAGCCGAAATCAAGTCAGAAACCACGTTGACGGACTTCGGTCTGGTCGTGACGATGGAAGCTGCTGACGGCGAGATGCCGACGGGACCGGCTATCGGAACAATCACGATTGTTCCTCAATAAAACCGAGCGCGTTTAGCGTCCGGTTTTCTTAACAACGACGGGCCGCTCGGAAGGGCGGCCCTAGTTGTGTCAAATCTCTCACAAAAAACTTCCACCCAGCACCAGATCTGATCTAATATGTTGCCGCGAAGTTGCGATTGCGCATCTTCAGTCTCCCGACTGGCTCTCAACCGAGCTGCTCATCTTTGTAATTGACGACGAGATCCCCTGCCGTGAATCCCCTTCACGAGCCGAAATCTCCGTTTTGCCATCGAGTGGTTAGCGACATGAAAAAGCGTACGTATACCCGTCTTCTCCCCATTGCACTGGTTCTACTTCTCACCTCGGCGGCCGCCGCGCAGCAGGAAAGTCTGCCCACACTCGTAAAGCGCGTAAAGCCCGCGGTGGTCGCGATAGCGACTTTCGACTCGAGTGGCGAACCTGTGATGACCGGCAGCGGTTTCTTTTTACGGCCGGGCCAGGTGGTCACGAACCTTCACGTCATTCGAAATGCCGTGCGTGCAGAAATCAAAACGCTTGATGGCAAAGGGAAAGTTTTTCCGGTTAGCGGAACGCTCGCCGTGGATGAGGAAGGCGATCTGGCGCTGTTGAGCGTTGAGATGTCGCCCACGGAGCGGGCGCGAAGCTCAGAGCTCGCGAAGGAATTGCCGGATGAAGGTGAACCGATCTTCGTGATTGGTAATCCGCTCAAGCTCGAGGGTTCTGTGAGCGATGGAATTGTGTCGGCGGTTCGCGAGGTCCCGAATAGTTATCGCATCATTCAGATCACAGCCCCGATCTCGCATGGAAACAGTGGTAGCCCGGTGTTCAATCAGCGCGGCGAGGTGCTGGGAGTGGTGACTGTGAAAGTCACTAACGGGCAGAACATCAATCTCGCGATCGAGGCGGCGAGAGTCGCTGAGTTGCGTGCAGGGAAACTCCTGCCACTGTCGGAGCTCGGCGGAAAGAACAAAGGCGACGCGGCGGAATCGGCATATCGATCCGGGCTCGATTCCCTTTGGCTGGGCAACTACGACAACGCGCTGGGCTATTTCGAGAATGCGGTCAACAAGAACCCGAAGCGGGCCGAAGCATGGGTGCAGGTTGGGTTCTGCAAAGTGAAGCAGGGAAAAACGCAGGAAGCGATTCGTGCTTACTTACAGGCGCTGCAACTCAAGCCCACGGATGCGGCGATCCACAACAAGCTCGGCGATGCTTATTACTATTCGGGACGACTGCGTGAGGCGATTGAGTCGTACACTGAAGCTGCGACTTTGGAGCCCAGGAGGGCAGAGACTTTCTACAATCTCGCCATCGCTTATTCGGAGAGCGGAAACCCCAGCATGGCCGCCATGCACGCGCGGACTTTGCACAAGCTGGATCCGAAGCTCTACGAGAAGTACTTAGCTGAGACGATGTAGTAACACAGATGACGCGGATTACCCGGCCTGGCCGGTAAACACACCAGTGTCGACACTCTTCGGATTTCCCAGCACCACAAACCGAATATTCCGCATGTACTTCTGCGCAACGCGCTGAATATCAGCCGGCGTGACCGCCGTTAGCTTCTCCAGAAAGTTAACCGAGTTGCGCCAGCCGCCGCCAATCAGCTCATACTGCGCCAGTTCACCCGCCTGCGCTGCATTCGTCTCCTGTCCGAGATAGTACGACGTCAAATACTGCGCAATCACCGCGTGAATATCATCCGAACTCACCGGCTCACGCTGAAGCCGCCCAATCTCATTCAACATCACCCTTATCGACTCGTTTGCATCAACAGCCGTCACGTAAAGCCCACCCACATTCGCGGCCTGCGTTCTCAAAAACGCATCCGGCGCATACGAGAGATTTCGCTTCACGCGCACTTCTTCAAACACACGATCGCGCAACATCGAGCTTGCCACTCGCATCGCGTAAATATCAGGCGAGGTCAACGAAGGCGCCGCAAATAGTCCCTGGATGTAATTCGTCGGCAATTCACGAGGCGTCACTTCCACTGACGACTTCTCAAATGCCAACTGCGGCACTGCCTCGGTCTTGTAGCTCCCGCGCGGCAACTTGCCAAAACTCGCAGTCACGAGCTGTTTCACTTCAGCCGGATTCAAGTCGCCCACGATCACCAGCAGCAACCGTGAAGTCTGCATCAGGTTCGCGTGATACTTGCGCAGATCGTCAGGCCCCAGCTTCGCCACCGTCTCCGGTGTGCCGCTGGTGTTGTTCAAGTACGGATGACCGGCGTAAGCGACGCGTTCCTGCAGCTTTTGCAGGTAAACGTCAGGATTATCTGTATCGTCGCTAAGCGACACGACGAGCCGTTCCTGCACGAGCGCAACGTCTTCCTTCGTAAACGAAGGCCGCAGCACCACGTCTGTAAAGATCTGCCACGAACGATCGAAGTGCATTCGCGTAGTGGCGAGCGAGAGCACGGAATAGTCGTTGTTGGAGCTGCTGCCGATCACGCTGCCCATGCGCGACAGCTCGCTGCGCATTCGTTCACGCGGAAAGCCGGTCGTTGCTTCAGTCGCAGTGCTGAGCATCAGTGTTTCAATTCCGGCGTTTTGCGCGTTGATGTTTGCAGAGCCGCCGCGAATAAAAAGTCCTGCAGCAACGGTCAAACTTCCCTCGCGCCGTTTCAGCAATACCTTCAGGCCGTTGACATCAAACTCGCTCACGAGCGCTGCCTGTTTCGCGACCACGCCCTGAACTGTTTGCTGCTGCGACTGCGCCGCGGTTTTCGGCGCTGCGGTTTGTTGCGCGCGCGAAGAATCACTGCCCGCGATGAAAACGATGGCGATGAGTAGCGAAGTAAACATGCCGCGCGCCCACTTCGCACGGCTCAAGTAACCCGGGTTCTTAAATTGGTTCATGATCATGTTTTTGTTCTTACTGTCCGATTAACTCTTCCGGCGTGATTTTGATCCTGGCTTGCGCTTCATTCGACATCAAAGCGAGGCCCACGTGGGGCTTACCCTGGATGTAAGTTGTAATGTAACGGCTGATGTCGGCGCGCGACGTGGCGCGCAATCGCGGGAGATAGCCGCGGAAGTAGTCGAGGCCGGTGGAGGCCCACCAGAAGCTGAGTGTGTGAGTGTAGTCGCTGAGCTTTTCTCGTGAATAAAGATCGTCAGCTTCGAGCAACGCTTTCGCGCTTTCGAGCTGCTCGTCGGTGTAGTAGTCCTTGTCGTTAAAGTGCGCCAGCTCCTGGTACAACGCCTTGATTGCCGCGCGGGCTTTGTCGGGAGTTGTTTGCGCGATCAATGCGATTGGACCAACGTTGCGTTGCGTGTAGTAACTCAGATCGACGCCGGTCACCAATCCCGTGTCGACAAGGTTTCTCTGGAACCTTGAATTTGGCTGGCGCAGTATGAACGAGAAAACGTCTGCGGCGTAAGTCGCGGGATTGTCTTTACCGATCGATGGCCCATGCCAGCTAATGCTTATGATCACGTTTTGAACTGGTTGCTGAATCACCGCGCCTTCACTCTTCGGGAGCGGCGGATGCTCGACGAGCGGAAACTCAACAAACGGATCCTTCTCGCGTTTCGGCCAGTCGCCGTAAAACTCCTGCGCCATCTTGACCACGTCTGCGGGCACGACGTCGCCCGTTATCACGAGGGCGGCATTGTTCGGCACGTAGTAACGCTGCTGGATCAACTTCATCATGTCCGTAGTTGCAGCGGAGACGGTCTGCCTGTTGCCGAGCGGGTTCTTGCGGCTCGGGTACTTGAAGAACAACCGGCTATTCATTTCCTGGTTGAGATAAAAAAACGGGTTCGACTCGTTCCGGTCGATTTCGCCGATCACGACCTGCTTCTCGCGCATAAACTCACGTTCATCAAAGAGCGGATAGCGAGTCGCGTCTTTCATAAACTGCATCGCCGTGCGGAGATTCGGGCTTGTCGTGGTGAAGTAGTAGTCAACTACTTCTTCGCGCGTCGTGCCGTTGTAAGCAATGCCCATCTGGCCGATCGCGCGCAGGTATTCTTCCGCGTTGGCAATCGCTCGGTTCTGCTTGAAGAACATGTGCTCGTACAAGTGCGATAGACCGTTGAGCTCTGGCGGTTCCGTGTAAGAACCATTTTTGACGGCCAGCTCGATGGTGACTAGCGGAATCGAGTGATCTTCGAGAATGATCACCTCGAGACCGTTGGCCAGCACCTCGCTGTGAATTTTTGCTTCCGGCAGTCGCGGCGCGGGCGCGGTGGCCGTCGCCGGGCGTGGTGCACGCTGCTGTTGCGGAACCACAACTCGCGCCAGCAAAGTCTGCGGCGCCAACAAGGACAGTAGAAGCAGGGTGACAAGCAGAGTACGTCTCACAAGTAATGACTCCATATGCTGCAAATTGATGATAGTCGAGGGGAAAAGGTTATCTTGCCAGAGTAAAAAAGTACAGAATGGGTCATATAGGTCTATAGGACTTATAAGACCTATCACCGTCGCTTGGCAATTAACCGGGCCTTTTGACGGAGAGCGGTTCGATAGGGAGCGGCGCCGGTGCCCGCGGCGTTCGACAGCCACTGAATGTGCGGCTTGCCGGCTGGGGTAGTTTGACCAGTCATTTGCGCCGAGTAAGTGCGTTTTTCGTTGGGGACAAACAAAACAAGCCGTCG
>DASUPZ010000322.1:0-7639 GCA_036280855.1 Pyrinomonadaceae bacterium
TGTTGCTCCTGATTGCCAATCTCATGCTCCTGGCGCTTTCGCTTGTGTGGCTTGGTCCGGCGGCGGCCGATGTTCACGACATCGCCGGCCCCCAACTCCGCGGTCTCGGAATCGGTGTTTACTTCTTTGCGGTGATCATCGCTTACGGCATCGGTTCGCTCGTGATTGGCCAGATCAACGACTGGCTCGGAGCAGCGACCACGCCGCTCAACATGCGCTTCTCGATGTTGCTGTGCCCACTCTCGTGTCTCATTGCCGCATTGAGTTTGTGGCAAGGTCACCGGGCCGCAAATCGTCTCTGATCCGTACCTTGTTCTTTTTTGAATGCCCGTGTGGCCGCAAAGGGCTTCGTTTTTCGCGTTGTAAGTAGGAGTATTGTGATGAAGCGATGTCCCAGGTGTAGCCGCACGTTTGATGATGAACGGCTGAAGTTCTGCCGTGCGGACGGGTCTCTGCTGTTCAATGAAACTTCCGCGAACGAGGCGCCCACCACGCCTTTTATCAAGACGAGTTTCCAGAACCAGAAGGTTCGGAGCGAAACTCGCGATCTCAGAAAGCGCTGATCGGGAGCAAAGCACCCCAAACACCTAGCACTCTATTGCGCCACAACTTGCAAAGGCACAAAGAAGAACTTACTTTTGTGCCACTGGTGAATATCAAAGGTGAGCGGCAAGGCTCACCTTTGTTTTAAGTGTCATGTACAGAATCAACGAAAAGGTAATCAGTTTTCTTCCTCCCGACGCAATCGAACCACAAGCTAAGAACCAGCTCGAGAACATTTCGGAGATGCCTTTCGTGTTTCCGCACGTCGCGGTAATGCCCGACTGCCATCTCGGCAAGGGCGCGACCGTGGGTTCGGTCATCGCCACGAAGGGAGCCATCATCCCTGCGGCAGTCGGAGTCGACGTAGGTTGCGGCATGGTCGCAGTGCGGACAAAGTTCTTCGCGGGAGACTTGCCTGACAATCTCGACAAGTTGCGGCAGGGCATCGAGCGCCGGATTCCGCTTGGCGCCGGAGCCGGAAACAAAAAGTTTACTGACACCGCCGTCGATCGAATCGACGAACTCAACGCCGCCGCGACGCAGGACTACGACAAAGTAGACAAAAACTGGCGCAACGCGCTCGGAACGCTGGGTTCAGGAAACCATTTCATCGAGATCTGTCTCGACGAGAGCGACCAGGTCTGGGTAGTGCTTCACTCAGGCTCGCGCGGAATCGGTAACCGGCTCGCTACCAAACACATCAAAATTGCTCAAAAACTGATGGATCAGCAGGCGATCGATCTCAAAGACCGGGATCTCGCTTATCTCACCGAGAACACGCCTGAATTCACCGCTTACATGACCGACCTGCTCTGGGCGCAGGACTTCGCCCGTCTCAATCGCGAAGAGATGATGGACCGGGTAATGAAAGAGCTTTCATACGTGTTCTTTGGTGAAGACGGACACGAGGAGCAGATCGAAGTCGAGCGCATTAACTGTCATCACAACTTCACTCAGCAGGAAGAACACTTCGGAAAGAACGTCTGGATCACTCGCAAGGGCGCGATCCAGATGAAGAGGGACCAGAAAGGCATCATTCCGGGTTCGATGGGGACGAGGAGTTACGTCGTTTCCGGTCTGGAGAATCCGTATTCTTTCAACTCCGCGCCGCACGGCGCCGGCCGCAGGTTTTCACGTGCCGAAGCCAAACGCAGGTTCACCTTTGAGGATCTGGAACAGGCGATGGGCAAGATATCGTTCAGGCATTCGAAGTCGCTGATCGATGAAATCCCTCAGGCGTATAAAGACATCGATGAAGTGATGGAGAACAGCAAAGAACTGGTTCACGTCGATCATGTTCTGCGACAAGTCGTGAACATCAAGGGCGACTAACCTTTCGGCCTGGCACGGATGAAAACCTTTTACTCTGTCCTCGTAAATTCAGTAGCTGCTTTTCTGATCAACAACTCCGTGTGGTTTGCGGTCACTTTCTGGGTGTATCTCGAAACCAGATCGGTGATCGCGACCGCAGTCATGGCCGGAATCTACACCTCGACAGTTGCTCTCTCAGGTTTCTTTCTCGGATCGCTCGTCGATCGGTATCCGAAAAAGCACGTGATGCTGCTTTCGAGCATTGTCTCGATTGTTTTGTACGCGCTGGCTGCCGCCGTTTTTGTCACCACGCCAACTGAAGTTTTTACGAATGCTTCGAGCGCCAGGCTCTGGATCTTCATCGTGCTTTCACTCGTCGGTGCGATCATCGGCAACCTGCGCGGGATTGCGCTGATGACGCTCGTGACGATCCTGGTTGAGGAGGGCGTAAGAGATAAGGCAAACGGGATTGTAGGCACGGCGAATGGAATCGGGTTCCTGGGCGCTTCGGTATTCAGCGGTCTCGTGATTGGGTACCTCGGCCTGTCGTGGATGCTTGCCCTCGCGATCGCACTTACGTTCGTTGTGATCGTTCATCTCATGACGTTATCGATTCCAGCTTTCGCGAAAGGCAACACTGATGAAAATGGAAAACCACAGGGCGCGACGAGCGTTGATATTCGCGGAACGATAAGGGCCATTCAGGTTGTGCCGGGTCTTTTCGCGCTCATCTTCTTCCACACCTTCAATAACTTCCTCGGTGGAATTTTCGCGGCGCTGATGGATGCGTACGGTTTGTTACTCGTTTCGGTACAGGTGTGGGGCATTTTGTGGGGATTCCTGAGTTTGGCGTTCATCGTGGGCGGATTGGTGGTGGCGAGGAAAGGCCTCGGGCGAAACCCGTTGCGCACGCTTTTTCTGGCAAACGTCGCGATGTGGAGTGCGTGCTGTGTGTTTACGTTGCAGCCTTCAGTTGTACTGCTAACGTTCGGCTGCTTCATTTGGCTCAGCTTGATCCCGGCGGTCGAAGCGGCAGAGCAGACGGTGCTGCAAAAAGTGGTTTCACCCGAACGGCAGGGTCGGGTGTTTGGGTTTGCTCAAAGTGTCGAACAGGCGGCGTCGCCGATCACGGCGTTTCTGGTTGGACCATTAGCACAGTTGATCTTTATTCCCTTCATGACGACCGGCGCCGGCGTGGAACTGCTTGGTGGTTGGTTTGGAACCGGCACTGGCCGCGGCCTCGCGCTCCTCTTCACCGTGGCGGGAATGATCGGACTGATGGTCACACTGCTCGCGATGCGCTCACGCTCCTTTCGCGTACTCTCACAGTACTATCAAAAACCATCCGCGTAATGTCGATTTCGACGTCTCTCGTTCGACCTACAGTTGGGAAGGGGGCGGTTCGCCTGTAGAATGCCGCCATCATTCGTAAACACGGCAGGAACCGGTGCGCCGCGGCAGGCGTATGCGTTCAAAAAGAAGTCGGCCCGCCCTTTTCATGAGGCACTTATGAGATTTGCAAAACTCATTCTGAAGAACGTTTTGCGGAACAAGCGACGAACTTTGCTGACCGTTTCGAGCCTGGTTGTATCACTTTTCCTCATCATCAGTCTCGCCACGATTCTGACTGAGTTCGAGCGCGGCACCGACGAAGCAAATCCGCTGCGCGTGGTCACACGTCATTCCGTTTCACTAGGATTTTTGCTGCCGATCTCGGATCTGCAGCGCATTCAAAGCGTTCAGGGCGTGAAGGCCGTCATGCCGTTCACGTGGTTTGGTGGAATTTATAAAGACGAAAAAAATTTTTTCGCCAACTTTGCCGCCGACCCAAAGAAGCTGAAGGAAATATACCCGGAGATGAAAATGTCTGACGCGCACTGGCAGGCATTTATCAACGACCGGCAGGGAGCCGTCGTCGGAGAGAAGCTTGTGAAGTTATACGGGTTTACGCCCGGTCAGCGCATAACTCTGAAGAGTCCTATTTACAATCAGGAGATCGAATTTATAGTTCGAGGTGTTTACACCGGCGGCGACGAGAAAACTCTCTTCTTCCAGCACGAGTATCTAAACGAGCTCGCGCCTGAGTGGGCGAAGGACCATGCGGGCCTGTTCAGCATGCTTGCCAGCACGCCGGAAGACGTGCCGCGCATAGCGAAGGCCATCGACTCGATGTTTGCAAACACCGATGCGCCAACCAAAACCGAAAGCGAACGCGAGTTTGCGATGAGCTTTCAGACGATGATGGGCGGCGTCAAACAATTTCTATACGGCATCATGGGCGCGATCACGTTCTCGCTGCTACTCGTCATGGGCAACACCATGGCGATGACGGTGCGTGAACGCACGAAGGAAGTCGGCACGCTGAAAGCGCTCGGTTTCAGGCGACACACGATCGCGGGTCTGTTTCTTGGTGAAGCGGTGCTGCTGTCGGTCATCGGTGCGGCAATCGGCATTACCGCTGCAGCACTCGTCTTCCGGTCAGTTGACATGAGTCTTTATATCCCAAACTTTGTCTCGTTCGTGCCGGAAACAGAGACTCTGATCGCAGCGTTTGTGCTCTCGATCTTCGTCGGGATCGTCAGCGTCATTTACTCGACTTACCGCGTCACTGGTCTAACTATAGCGGAGGCTCTGCGGAGCACTGAATAATGGCCTTACCTCTTAAGTACAATTTGCGAAATTTGATTGTGCGCAAGGGAAGCACGCTGGCAACGGCGTTCACCATTGGTCTGACGGTGGCCGTGTTTTTGATGGTGATGGCCCTTGCGCGAGGGATTGACCTTACGCTTTCGAGTAGTGGAGAGCCGCTGAACGTGATTGTCGTGCGCGCCGGCAGCACGGCCGAGTTGAACAGCAGTTTGTCGCGAGAAAACTTCAACGATTTGATGTATCTCGACGGAGTTGAACGCGAAGGCGAGAAGCCGCTTGCAACCGCCGAGATCATCACGTTGATCTACAAACCACGCAAGGGAATGAGCCAGGGATCGAATGTTCAGGTGCGTGGTGTTGGTCCAATGTCGTTCAAGCTGCGTTCCGGTTTTCAGATGGCGGCGGGCCGGCAGTTTCAACCAGGACTCACGGAAGCTGTCGTTTCGAAGAGAATCAACGAACGTTTCCAGGGGCTCGACATCGGCGACAAGTTTCGAATTCAGACGACGGACTACACTGTCGTGGGAATTTTTGAGTCTGCCGGTAAGGCTTTCGAATCGGAGATCTGGATCGACGTAAACTCGCTTTCAAGCACGACGAAGCGTGAGTCGTTCTCTTCGGCATTGTTGCGTGCGAAGGACCAGAACGCACTCGCCGCTTTGTCGAAGCGCATCACTGACGATCCGAAACTCCGTCTCAAAGCTTTGTCTGAACGACAGTTTTACGAAGACCAGCAGGGAACAGCATCGGGCGCGTTGAAAGGATTAGCGGTGTTCATCTCTTTCATCATGGCAGTCGGCGCCGGTTTCGCGGGCATGAACACGATGTATGCCGCTGTCTCGCGACGGACCAAGGAGATCGGAACTCTGCGAGTGCTCGGTTTTGGCAGGTTCAGCATTCTCCTGGCTTTTATGCTGGAGTCGATGGCAGTGGCTTTGATCGGTGCAGTCATAGGAATTTTACTGGCGATGCCGTTGAACTTTATCTCGACAGGCACGTCTAACTGGGTGACGTTTAGCGAGATCGCGTTCAACTTTCGCGTCACGCCCGACTTGATAGGTTTAGCTTTGCTCTTCGGCGCGATTATCGGCCTCGTCGGATCATTGTTACCTTCGATCCGCGCTTCGCGGTTGCGAATCGTCGAAGCCCTGCGCGCCTGATAACTGAAGATGGTTACAAACGCCAAATCAAACGAAGAACAAAAGAACCTGAACGAACGGCTGCGGAGCCTGAAGATCGATCGCGCGCCGGGACCTTCAAGTTCGAACCGGAACCGTTCGCCCAAGCTCCTGTTTCTTGGCATCGCGACCTTGCTGGCCCTCGTGGCTCTTGGTTACGTGTTTCTGTTTTCCGGCACGAAGACGATCTCCGCCGCACCTGTGCGCGTTGAGAGCGGCGCTGCTTCGGCGGGCACAAGCATCCTGTCCGCAACTGGTTACGTCGTGGCCCATCACAAGATTGCTGTCGGCGCAAAGGTGATGGGACGGGTTGCGTGGATCGGAGTCGAGAAGGGCGACATGGTCCAGGAAGGACAAGTCCTCGTCAGGTTGGAAGACAGTGAGTTTCGCGCGCAGGTGAACCAGGCACAGGCAAATCTTGCGGCTGCGCAGGCAAGATTGGACCAGTTAAAAACCGGATCGCGCCCGCAGGAAAAACTGAGAGACAAGGCGGCAGTGTTACAAGCCGAAGCACGGCTGAGAACCGCGGAGGCGGACTACCAACGCACCGATCGACTGTTCCGCGCTGGAGTTGCCTCAAAGGCAGAGTTGGACCACGCTCTAGCAGAACGCGACACGGCCTCCGCCCTCGTCGAAGCGGCCCGGCAGTCGAGCACGATGACTGACATCGGTCCACGTCCGGAAGAGATTCGCGCCGCGCAGGCGGAAGTGCAGCAAATGAAAGCGGCACTCGACT
The DNA here is from genome assembly GCA_036280855.1 of Pyrinomonadaceae bacterium. Classification (GTDB taxonomy): domain Bacteria; phylum Acidobacteriota; class Blastocatellia; order Pyrinomonadales; family Pyrinomonadaceae; genus PSRF01. The sequence goes on from DASUPZ010000322.1 coordinate 6,418, forward strand.
ACGCCGGAACACAACTCGCCGCAACCGAGATCAAAGCACCCGTCTCGGGAACGGTGCTGGAGCGAATTGTCGAACGCGGCGAGATGGTAAGTCCATCCGCATTCGGCGGTTCCGGCGCGCGGACTTCGGTGGTCGACCTGGCTGATCTAACGGACCTCCAGGTTGAGCTCGACATCAGCCAGACTGATTTCGCGCGTTTGAAGATGGACCAGCGCGCGGAGATCATCCCGGAAGCTTATCCAAACCTGAAATACACCGGTTACATCGCGGAAATCGCCCCGGAAGCTAACCGCGCGAAATCGACGATTCAGGTGAAAGTAAAAGTCGAGAACCCGGATCAACAACTCCGTCCCGAAATGAATGCTCGCGTCAACTTCCTTGCCGGCAACACTGAAGGCAGCCAGACGAGTTCGAGTAACCGGATCCTGGTTCCCAAGCTGGCGGTAGTGCAGCGAGACAACAGTTCATTTGTATTCGTGATCAAAGGTGACAAGGTCGAGCAGCGATCGATCAGACCGGGCGACGAGATTGGCGAGGATTATTACGTTCTGGAAGGCTTGAGTGGAAACGAGTCGGTAGCGATCGCGGGTGTCGACAAGTTGCGCGACGGAGATCGTGTGAAGATTCAGTAGCGGAAGAGCCACAAAGATGCACCAGAAGCACAAAGAACGTGTTTTTGCCTTTGTGCTTCTTCGTGGTTAATGGAGAAGCAATGACGTCACCAATAGTTCGAGTTCGGAATGTGAGTAAGAGTTTCTTTCGCGACGGGTTTGAGGTCGTGGCGTTGGACAACGTGAGTCTGGATATTCACGAGGGAGATTTCTTCGCGCTGATGGGACCGAGTGGATCGGGAAAGTCCACGCTGCTGAACCTACTTGCCGGTATCGATCTCACCACGAACGGCGAGGTCGAGGTGCTCGGAACGAATTTAGCCGGATTGTCGGAGAGTCAACTGGCAGTGTGGCGCAACGCACACATCGGCTACATCTTCCAAACTTTCAATCTCGTCCCGGTGTTGACTGCGTTTGAGAACGTTGAACTGCCCTTACTTCTGACCAAGCTGAACAAAAGCCAGCGACGGAAGAACGTGGAAACAGCACTCGAGCTGGTTGGCCTGTCGGACCGCATGGACCATCAGCCGCGCCAGCTTTCGGGCGGACAGGAACAACGCGTCGCCATCGCGCGCGCGATCGTTACCGATCCGGACCTGATTCTTGCAGAC
>DASUPZ010000323.1:0-4413 GCA_036280855.1 Pyrinomonadaceae bacterium
AACACAATCGAACCGGGGCGGCGCATCGATCCAGCTACTTCTGCTGCCTTGCAGCAACGTTACGAGAGCGACGCGTCAAAAACCGTTGCAGCGGCACAGGCGAGCAGTACGACGTCGAAGCCTTTGATGTCCGTAGTTGAAACGATCGTGCCGAAGAACCCGTTTTACGCGATCGGCGGCAGGGAAGATCCGAACATGCTTCACCTGATGTTCTTTGCCCTCGTCCTGGGTATCGCGATCACGTTGCTGCCGCTGTCGGTGACGACGCCGTTTCTGCGCGTGATGGAGGGTCTTTATGAGATCACTGCAAAGATCATCGAGATGATCATGAAGTTTGCGCCGTATGCGGTTGCGTGTTTATTGTTCAACAACACAGCGCGGTTTGGTCTCGACCTGTTGCAGGCGCTCGCATGGTTCGTAGTAACGGTCTTGCTCGGCTTGTCGCTGCACATGTTTGGGATCTACTCGTTATCGCTCTATTTTCTTTCCCGCATCTCGCCGTTGGAGTTTTTCAGGCGCATCAAGACCGTTATCCTCACTGCGTTTTCAACCTCATCGTCAAATGCAACTTTGCCGACGGCACTGCGAGTCTCGGAGCAGAACCTGGGCGTGCCACGGGAAATCAACAGTTTTGTCTTGACCGTGGGCGCAACAGCAAACCAGAACGGCACCGCGTTGTATGAAGGCGTGACGGTGTTGTTTCTGGCCCAGCTTGCGGGCGTCGATCTGTCCCTGGGCCAACAGTTGATGGTGGTCTATCTCGCGATTCTCGGCGGCATCGGAACGGCCGGAGTGCCTTCCGGTTCCATTCCCTTCATCATTGCCGTGCTCGTAACCATCGGCGTGAATCCGGCGCTGATCGCAATCATCCTGGGCGTCGATCGCATACTCGATATGTGTCGCACAACGCTAAACGTTACCGGCGATCTTACGGCTGCAACGTACGTGGCCCGGTCTGAAGGCTACGAATTATTGAGGCCACACGAGCCCGCGCTCGCACCTGCGGGCGCGCCGCTTGGAGAACGCGCCTCGGATTAACCTTTTAGTAACAGCCACGTCACAATCTACGCATACGGCCAGCGTAAAGATTTTCTCATTCCGACGATGAGGTGATGGACCATGGTTTTTCCGCTGTATGACGATAATACTGATCGCCACACTACACCGTTTGTTAACTACGCCCTCATCGCGTTGAATATTTTTGTTTTCGTTGTGTTGCAACAGCTTGGAAGCGACACCGGGTTCACCTACTCATTCTCAACCGTTCCGCAGGAGATCGTGACTGGTGATGACGTCGTGACGGCCGGCCGCGTGGTCGATCATCCCGCTTATGGAAGAGTGGAAATCCCCGGTCTGGGTACAACTCCGGGTTCGGTTTACCTGACGCTTTTTACTTCGATGTTTATGCACGGCGGCATCGCGCATATCGCCGGTAACATGCTCTTCCTGTGGATCTTTGGCGATAACATCGAGGATCGTCTCGGACACGTCAAATACCTGATTTTCTATTTGCTTTGCGGTGTGCTTGCTTCGTTGGCCCACGTGTTTACGACGGCTGCGGTAGCGAGCCAGGAAGCTGGGATGCTGGTCCCGAGTTTGGGTGCTTCGGGCGCGATTTCGGGAGTGCTTGGCGGTTACATGCTGCTTCACCCTTCGCGACGTGTGACCGTGCTTCTGTTTCGCTTTTTCACTCAGGTGCCTGCGTGGGTGGCGATTGGGATCTGGTTTGCATTTCAGTTGGTCAGCGGGCTTGGCATGCTCGGCGGGGGTACGGAGCAGGGCGGCGTGGCGTATGCGGCCCACATCGGCGGCTTCGTTGCGGGCCTGCTGCTCATCAAGCTCTTCGACATCGGCCACGCCAACCGCGGATACCGCTGATCTTTAATCCGGATTTTAAATCCGCGTTATCTGTAGTTTAAGATCGCCGCGATGGGTATCAATATTCAGTCAACACCGCGGGAGGAGATGAATCTCTTCCCGCTCGAGACTTTCCCTTACGAGTTTCCCGGCAACGAAATCAAGATCAACTTCGAAATACCGGAGTTCACCGCGATCTGCCCGTTCTCCGACTTTCCCGATTTCGCTATCATCCGGATCGAGTACGTTCCAAACGAAACTTGTATCGAGTTGAAAAGTCTGAAGCTCTACATCAATTCATTTCGCAACATCAAGATCTTCCACGAACACGTCATCAACATCATTCTGGAAGACTTCGTCGCCGCCTGCGATCCACTGCGCGTCGACATCGAAGGCGACTTTCACGTGCGCGGAAACATCAAGACCGTCGTCCGCGCCGCTTACGTCAAATCTTAAAGACAGGATTACACGACTGACAGGATGAGTTTGTGGCGACGCTATCGCAGCCTCCCGCGGAATGTGTTTGCCATAAGTCTCGTTAGTCTCCTCAACGATGCTTCGAGCGAGATTATTTATCCCTTACTGCCGGTTTTTCTCGCAACGAGTTTAGGTGCTTCCGCACGGGCCATCGGGATGATCGAGGGGCTCGCCGAGTCGATGTCGAGCCTGCTCAAACTGTTTGCGGGGTATCTCAGCGATCGGACTGGGAAACGAAAGTTACTGGTGGTTGCGGGTTACTCACTCGCATCTGTGGTCCGTCCCCTCCTGGCCTTTGCACAAACGTGGCAGCAGGTGCTCGGACTCCGGATTGCCGATCGCATCGGCAAGGGAGTGAGGACGGCGCCACGTGATGCGATGATCGCCGACACAGTACACTTCGAACAACGCGGGATCGCGTTTGGGTTTCATCGCGCCATGGACCACGCCGGCGCAGTGATCGGAGCACTCGGCGCCTACCTGCTCGTCGTTCTCCTGGTTGCAAATTGGCGCGCGCCGACGCCAAGTGAGTTTACGAAGATATTCTTGATTGCTTCGATACCCGCGTTACTGGCAGTAATCGTGGCGATCTTCTTCATGCGAGAGTCGCCGGTACACCGCCACCATGGACCTGAAGTTCCTAAACTCTCGCTCCGCGGGTTCGACAGCAACTTCAAACGCTTTCTTCTCGTGCTGGCCCTGTTTACGTTGTCCAACTCCTCTGATAGTTTCCTGATCCTGCGCGCGTTGGATGGCGGACATTCAGTGACGCTCGTGACGTTACTATGGGCTGCACATCACGGCATGAAAGTCCTGAGTTCGTTGTTGGGAGGCGATCTCTCCGATCGTTTGGGACGAAAACGTTTGATTGTTTCGGGTTGGCTCCTGTACGCGGCGGTGTACGCAGGTTTCGCTTTCGCCACCAATACAGCTTCGCTCTGGATCCTGTTTCTGATTTACGGAATATACTTCGGTCTGGTTGAAGGCGCAGAGAAGGCCCTCGTAGCCGATCTTGTGCGGCCCGAGCAACGCGGAACCGCTTACGGCCTGTACAATCTCGCATTCGGAGTGACGGTGTTTCCTGCTTCGCTTTTGATGGGTATGATTTGGGATTGGAAGGGACCTACGACGGCGTTCCTCGTCAGCGCGTTCATGGGCGCAACTGCCGCCGTGCTCTTGTGGATTTTAGTCAGACCTCGACCGGAACCGCCGCAGCGGGAACCGTCGGTCGCGGTGGCCGGCTGACACGAGAAGGGATTCGCGAATGAGACGCAGAGTGTTAACGCCGCACCCCGGCCTCTCTACCGGAATCGGTTACTATCTCGGCGGAATGGAGGAGGTCCGCAGCCATGTTGTGGCCGCGGTGAAGAACATCTCCGACGATAAAATCGGCAAGCCGGCGTTTCTCGGCGTGCATTCGATCGGCGGTCTCGTTTTGCACATTGCAGAGGCCGAGTGGTTCTATATGCAGATGGTTTTCCTTGGCCATCAACTGACCGAAGAAGATAAGAAGATGGCTTGCTGGGACATTCTCGACGACGTTGAACGCATCACGCGCAATGGTTACACCGCCGAGTTTTGCCTGCTCGAGGCGGAGCGGATTCGCAATCAAACGCGAGACGTGCTTTTCTCCTGCAGCGACAAAGATCTCGACCGCTTGTTCACGCACGAACGAAACGGCAAGACAACCGAGTACAATTTGCGCTGGATTCTTCATCATCTCGTCGATCATGAGTCGCAGCACAAAGGCCAGATTTTGATGTTGAAGCGATTGATGTTTTTATAGCTCTTGATGAACTATCAGGTTATTCAAACGGCCGAGGATCTTCGCAAAGCAATCGAAACCCTCACCAGCCAACCAGTTGTTGGACTCGACACGGAAACAACCGATCTCGATCCCTACACCTCGCGGTTACGTCTGCTCCAGCTAGCGACGCCGGATCGCGTTTACATCGTCGACTTCGATCACTTCGCAAACGGAAATGCGGCGAAGAGTGAAGCGACAGCGCCCTTGCGCCGGCTACTCGAAGCGCCACGGCCGATCAAGATCGCACACAACGCGAAGTTTGATGCGAAGTT
>DASUPZ010000324.1:0-10043 GCA_036280855.1 Pyrinomonadaceae bacterium
AGGAGTAGTAGTAATCCAGCAGATTGATCGGGCGCTTTCTGACGCTGTGTTGCTCGCGCCGCAGCCGCTCAAGTGGCTCCCGTCCATCGATCCCGTGCTCGGCCAGCGCATCGACGATTCCGTCTAGCAATCCTTTATCCAGGCGCTTCAGGTTAGTACTTAGTAAATAGCGATGGATAAGTGGTGATCCTACTTTGAAGATTTGCCTTTCCGAGGCGCTCATTCGCATCGGGACTGAGGAATGTGTTTGAAGTTCGATGTAATTGAGCATGAGATCAGCCGCGTGCCGTGACAATGAGATTGCTCGCGCGCAGTAGTAACGAGCGATGTCGTACGATTGCCACCAGTGGCCGCTGTGAATCGCTGCGAGAAACAAAGCTTCGGCCTCGGTTTCCCGCGAAGGTGCGAGGTGATCGCCCGTCAATGTGAACCAGTGTTTCTCCACTCCTTTCAACGCCCGTAGCACGGCTGAAGCAGCGGCCGCCATCGTGATTTGGATACCTTCACTTGTGAGATGGCAGTAGTCTAGAAACAAACGACACCCGGGTAGCTCACCGTGGAGGTATTCTTTAAAGAGTTCACGCACATCGATCAGCTCGTTTCCTTTGTACTTTCGTACGTCGGTACGGATAGCCTCCTGCGTCGTGGCGTAACACCTGGGCATGCAAGTCCTCGTTGAGTCCCAGCAGGCGGCATCGCGAGCTAATTCAAGATATTTCCTTTCACTTTCGACGTCGTTTAATTGGTGGCTGCAGTCTGCGAGAAGGTATAGTCCCGCCACCGTGACACCCTTGTCGATCTCCAGCATTCGAAGCGCGCGTTCCCTGGCTTTCGCAACCTCTCCCTCGCGTAGCGCCTGCTGCGCTTCATCCAACAACGTGATCCATTCGTTGTTTGCGCCTGCAGCGAGGTAAGGAGCATTGGTAAACGGGTCGCGCCAATTCGCCAGATCATATTCCGGCACCATCCAGATTACCGGCACTCCTCTCGCTTCGTAAGCGGACGAGATATCGTTAACGACGAGTCTGCCTTTTCGTGCGATCTGCGCCTCACTGATTCGCTTTAATCCGGGGATTCCTTCTTTCGACAGGGCCTCAGTCATGCCCGCTATTTCCGAGGGCCGCGGTTCGGTAACACCCCAGTTGTTGCCGGCAAAAACAATCGCGATATCGGGCTCCAGCTGCAGCGCGGCAACAGCGACGTCCCTTATCTCGTAAGAGAGATTTGTCCGCGCCAGGTCGATCACTTCAATCTCATCGTTGCGAAACTCCGCGTCGAGAATTCTCTGAAGGACTAAAGCGGGATTGAACACAGGGTCGTATAAATAACCCCTGGCCACTGACTCTCCCAACAACAGCACCCTCTTCTTCGCCCCTTTCGCCTCGATGCGTCCAACGTTGGCCCACAGGTGCCACTCTTTCATGGTCTGCTTGTTGCGGACAAAGCAGGTTTCACCGTTCTCAACTCTTGGTTCCCAGATCCCTATGTGCGCCGGATTCCAGCGCAGTGCCCACTCAGCTACCGGACCAGATACATCGCTTATCAAATTACCGGCCGGCGTGCTATCGGAGTACTGGTTTGCATCTTCGATAAAACCAGAAAGCCTCAACAACCGGACCATTTGCACGGCGTCCTCAGAAAGGCCGACTCGCGCCATACGGTTAGCGAAGGTTTTCAACAATTCAGGCGGGCGATCCATGACGTTGCCTTTAAAGGATGTGTAAACGGCTATAGCGGATACTCAGGCGAGTTCGACTGCAGCTTCCTCCTGCACGACGGGCACGTTAGACAAGACTTGCTGGCCCTGCGACGCTGTGAACGAGTGTATCTCTCCGAAGATCGGGTAGAAGTCAGGAAACCGGCCGGTGCAAAGGTTGACTGTCGCTTTCTCCAACTCTGCTCGACTGGAAAACTGCGGAATGGGCCAGTTCACGCTGACTTCATTCAAACCATCGCGCACGGTTTCCCCCGGGAATTCGATCTCCCAACTGCTCCACCCTTTTCCTATGAGCGTTTCCACTTGTGGTCTTCCGTTAAGCACGATCGAGATCACTCCGTCATTCAGTCCGGAACGAGGCAGACGGCAGGTCAAACTGAGTCGTACTGGACAGCCTGCTTCACTAACAAAGACGAATATCGATTCCGGCCAAAGAGCTCGGTGATACTCACCTTCGTAACTCAGGCGACCCTTGTATTGCTGCGTCCAAACCATCCAGGCCACTTCCTGTGGTGACTGATTGCCCGAGGAAGCGTAGTAGTAATCCAACAGGTTGGTCTCAGCGAATCTCACGCTGTGTTCTTCGCACCGCACATGGTCGAGCCGCTGCCGTCCGTCGATTCCGGCCTCCGCTAATGCATCGGCAATCGCGTCAAGCAAAACCTTGTCGAGGCGCTTGCTGTTGGTGCCCAGGAAGTAGCGGCGGATCAGCGGCGACCCCAGGGTGAGCATGCGATCTTCGGATTCACTCATGCGCATTGGTACGGAATACCGCGTTTGGAGCTCAATGTAATCGAGCATTAGATCCGTGACATGGGCCGACATCGAGAGTGCTCGCGAGCAGTAGTGGCGGACGATCTCATACGACTGCCACCAGTGCCCATGGTGAATTGCGGCGAGGAATGAGGCTTCCGCCTCAATTTCGCGCGAGGGTACGAGGTGATCTCCCATCAACATCTGCCACGGCGTCTCCACTTGGGTGAGCGTCCGTATCACTTCCGAAGCAGCCGCTGCCATCGCGACCTGAATTCCCTCGCTCGACATGTGGCAGTAGTCGAGGAATAAACGACGGCCGGGTAACTCGCCCTGAAGGTGTTCCTTGAAGAGCCCGGGTACGTCGATGAGCTGATTCTTATGCCTGCGGGCTTCGGTACGAATAAGTTCCTGCGTCACGGAATAGCATCGGGGCATGCCGGCCCGGGTCGAGTCCCAGATGGTGGCATCGCGGGCCAGCTCCAGATACTTCCTTTCACTTTCGACGTCGTTCAGCTGGTGACTGCAATCGGCCAGGATATAAAGTGCCGCCACAGTCACGCCGTGATCGATTTCCAGCATTCGTAGCGCCCGCTCCTTCGCGCTGTAAATGTCGCCCTCGCGCAGAGCCTGCCGGGCCTGGTCCAGCAGCATCAGCCATTCCACGTTTGCGTTCTCGGCAAGGTAAGGAGCGTTGGTGAACGGGTCACGCCAATCGACCAGGTCGTACTCGGGAACCATCCAGATCAATGGGACGCCGTGGCTCTCGTACGCTGAAGCAATATCGTTTACTACACGTCTGCCCTTGCGCGCGATTTGCTCCTCCATGATGCGTTTTATTCCAGTTATTCCTTCTTTCGACAACGCCTCATCAATTTCCGCTATCTCTGAAGGCTGCGGCTCGGTGACACTCCAGTTATTGCCGGCAAAAATGATCGCGATATCCGGCTCGAGTTGCAGAGCGCCGAGGGCGACTTCACTGATCTCGAAATGGAGACTTGTCCGCGCTACGTCAATCACTTCAATCTCGCTGCCAAAGTGCGATTCCAGAATAGTCTGAAGAACTGAGGCCGGGTTGTATTCCGGGTCGTATAAGTAACCTCGCGCGACCGACTCGCCCAGTAACAACACTCGTGTCTTCGTGCCTTTCGCCTCGATGCGTCCCACGTTGGCCCATAGGTGCCATTCCTTCATCGTCTCCCTGCTGCGGACAAAGCTGACTTTTCCGTTTTCTATTTTCCGTTCCCAAATCCCAACATTTCCAGGATTCCATTGGAGCGGCTTGTCGGGACTCCCGCCAAATACGTCGGTAACGACATCACCACCCAGAGGTTGATCGGAGTGCTGGTTTGGACCTTTCAGAAAACCGGAAAGTCGCATTAGCCGGAGCATCTGCACAGCGTCGTCCGAGAGGGCAACATGGGCCATGCGGTTTGCGAAAGACTTCAATACTTCAGGCGGGCGGTTCATGTTTCTGACTGGAACTTTAGAGCAGCGTGTAAACAGTATGAGCTACCGCTCGGTTCGGATCTACGCCCGGTTTTTCACCGAACTGTCCGAGGACTTCCCAGAAGGCCGGGATGCCCGATCGTTCGAGCACGAAGTCTTCCAACACAAGGACATCGATGTGAGAACGGATAAAACACGAAAGCGCATCGTTGGGCGTGCACACGATCGGCTCGCCGCGCATGTTGAAGGACGTATTGAGAATGATCGGGCAGCCCGTGCGACGGTTGAACTCTTCGAGCAATGCCGCGAAACGCGGGTTGACTTCAGGATTGACCGTTTGCAGCCGCGCTGAACCGTCGATATGCGTGATCGCCGGTAAGTCGATCGACGAGATAACGTCGCAGGTTTCAAGCATGAATGGCGACGGATGGTCCAAAGCAAAATGCTCCTGCGCTTCGGACTCCAACGCGGCAGGCGCAAACGGTCGAAAAGCCTCTCGCATTTTGACCAGCGCGTTGATGCGGTCGCGCATCTCCGGGCGCCGCGGGTCGGCCAGGATCGATCTCGCACCCAATGCCCGTGGTCCAAATTCCATCCGGCCCTGCGACCAGCCAATCACGTTCCCCTCAACCAGGCGATCGACTGTGTAGCGGATCAGCTCATCTTCCCTGCCGCGGAAGTCCTTGAACTGTGCCAACGAAGCTCGCAAGAGGTTGTGAGCCTCGGCAACTGAATTTGCCGGGCCGAGGTAAACGTGCTGCAACTGTTTGACTTCGGGCGACTGTCCTGCCATTCGCACATGGGCCATCGCCGCGGCGCCCACTGCTCCGCCTGCATCACCTGCCGCCGGTTGCACGAAGAGTCGCTTGTATGGACCTTCTCGCAAACAGCGTCCGTTAGCGACGACGTTCAAAGACACGCCACCGGCCATGCAAAGGTTTTCACTCGGCACCTTCGTGTAAAGGTAACGGGTCTTTTCGAGCATGATCTCTTCCAGCACGACCTGTGCGCTTCGCGCAACGTCCATGTGGAACTGGGTCAGCTCCGACTCTGCGACTCGCGGCGGCTGGCCCAGCAGGTCGACCAGTTCCTGCGTGTACATGCAATCTTCAGTCAGGAAACCAAAGTACTTCATGTTCAGTCGATACTGACCTTCGGACGTTACTTCGATTAACTTGCGAATCTTGTCAGCGTAAACAGGCTCGCCATAAGGCGCGAGTCCCATCACCTTGTATTCGCCTTCATTAACTTCGAAACCGAGATAACCAGTAATGGCGCTGTAGAAGAAACCAAGTGAATCCGGAAAGTCTACCTGCTCGAATCGTTCGATCCTGGGTCCCTTGCCTGAGCCATAGGTCGTGGTGGCCCAATCACCGACGCCGTCAACGGTCATGATTGCCGCGTCGTCGAAACCGGAGAAGTAGTAGGTGCTCGCTGCGTGTGACAGATGGTGATCGGAGATTTCGATCGGTCCTTCATAACCAAGAATCACGCCGATTGATTTGCGCGGTGAGCTTCTGGCGAGGCGATCGAGTATCGAATTCCGGCGTGCAATCGGAAGGTCCGGCATCAGGCCCATCCATATTTGCCGGCCCAGTTTCTGCTCTGGATCTTCGTAGTAGCCGATGCAATCCACATCGGCGATTGTGATTCCACCTTCCTTGAGACAGTAGGCGAACGACCGCGTCGGAAACGATCTATCGTTTTTCACCCGCGAGAAGCGTTCCTCCTGGACTGCCGCGACCAGAACTCCGTCCTGCAATAAAGCGCAGGCTGAATCGTGATAACCGCTCGATATCCCGATGACGTTCAGCCGGCCCTTTTTTGGTCTTCGTTTGAGCGTGGCCGCCGGTTGAGAATTACCGTTGTTGGATTGTTGATTGATCATCACACTGGCTCCGGTGTGGCTTCAAGTTTTTCAATGAGCGCTTCCTCAATCACCAGCGAAAGACCAGCGATAGTTGGCTCATCGAACATCACGCGCATCCGCAGATCGAGGTCGAAGGTTTGATTGATGCGATGGATAATCTTTGTCGCTAACAGAGAGTGTCCGCCAAGGTCGAAGAAGTTTTCATCGACACCAACGTCCGCCACCGTTAACACTTCGGCCCAAATCGTGGCGAGAATCTCTTCCTGCGGCGTGCCCGGCTGCATGTGACTGCGCTGTAAATCGGGCCGCGATTCTTCCAGTGCGGGCAGTGCTTCATAGTTGATCTTGCCGTTTGCCGTGAGTGGTATTTGTTCAAGGAGGACGAAAGCTGAAGGCACCATGTACTCCGGTAAACGAGTTAGCAGAAAAGCTCGGAGTGCGGAGGTCGCTAGTCCTTCAGCCGGCCCCGCGTTTGCTACGAGGTAAGCAGCCAGTCGCGCTTGTTCACCTTGTCCGCGCAGAGTAACGACGGCCTCGTCTACAGATTCGTGCTTCCGCAGGGCCGCCTCGATCTCGCCGAGCTCAATCCGGTGTCCACGTAACTTCACCTGCTTATCGACGCGGCCGAGAAACTCGATCTCGCCAGACGGTGCGAAGCGCACGCGATCGCCGGTGCGGTAGAGTCGCGCCCCAAACTCGCCGTAGGGATCGGGAATGAACCGTTTTGCAGTTAAATCAGGCCGGCCCAGGTAACCGCGGCCGACTGCAACGCCACCGATGTACAGTTCGCCCGGAACTCCGACTGCGACTGGAACAAGCTGAGCATCAAGGATGTACAACTGAGTGTTGGCAATCGGCCGGCCAATCGGTACGTGACCGCTGCCATTCGACGAAGCCGAACAGTTCCAGAAGCTAACGTCTACCGCGGCTTCTGTTGGCCCATACAGATTGTGCAGCTCGGCCCAGCCGAGGCGTTGAAAGAATCTCTCGGTCACCTCTCGACTCAGCGCCTCACCACTGGCAATCACTCGACGCAGGCTTCGGCAGCGATCGAAATTGTCGTGCTGGAGGAATGCGCTGAGCATCGATGGGACGAAGTGCAGAGTCGTGATCTGTTGTCCCTGAATCACCTCCATCAGGTAGTCAACGTCCTGGTGACCGCCGGGACGCGCAACCACCAGTTGTGCTCCATACATCAACGGCCAGAAAAACTCCCACACGGAAACGTCGAAGCTGAACGGCGTCTTCTGCAACACGCAATCGTCGCTGGTGAGACCGTACTCCTGCTGCATCCACAACAGGCGATTGCGAATCGCGCCATGCGTGTTCATGGCCGCTTTCGGCGTACCGGTTGAGCCAGAGGTGTATATGACATAAGCCAGGTTATCGACGCCCGCTTTAACAACCGGGTTTTCGCCGCTCTCTCGTCCGATTACTTCATTGCGAGCGTCGAGCTCGATAAGGTGGGCCACTTCGATCGATTGAAAACGGAATCGTGCGGCGAACTCCGCCGTGGTCAACACTATCTGCGTTCCCGAGGCCTCCACCATCAATCGCAACCGCTCCGCCGGATAACCGGGATCCAACGGCAGGTAAGCAGCCCCTGCTTTCAACGTCGCCAACAACGAGACCACCAGTTCGATAGAGCGTTCGAAGAAAACGCCCACGACGCTTTCCGGCCCGGCACCGTGTGCCGACAAATAATGCGCCAGGCGATTGGCTCGCACGTTCAATTCGGCGTAGCTAAGGGATTCGTCTTCGTAGACCACTGCAACAGCGTCGGGTGTACGTGCTGCCTGTTGCTCGATGATTTCGTGGATACATTTACCTGCGCCGAAATCAGTGTCAGTCTGGTTCCACTCGAATAACAACCGGGCCCGTTCCTGTTCGCTCAACAGCGGTAGTTCAGAGAGTCGCTGCCCGGCATCCGCGGCTACACCAGTCAACACATTCTGGAAGTGCTTCGCCATGCGCTGGATCGTGGTCGCGTCAAACAGATCGGTGTTGTAGTACAACGCGGCTGTCATTCCATCTACACCGTCATACATATCCAGCAGCAAATCAGTTTGCGAGGTGGTCACTTCAACCTGCGGGAAATTCAGCTTCAGGCCGGAGAGCGTTAGATCCATCAGGTTTGGTTGATTTTGAAAACTGAAGATCACCTGGAACACAGGTGAATAACTTGGATTTCGTTTGATGAAATCCAATTCCAGTAGCAGCTTTTCGAAAGGAACTGCCTGGTAAGCGTAGGCCTTGAGCGTAGTGTCCCTGACGCGCTCGAGCAACTCGTCGAACGGCAGATCGCCGGAGCAATCGGTACGCAAGGCCAGCATGTTTACGAAAAAGCCGATTAAACCCTCGAGGTCCGATCTTTCTCGATTTGCAACCGTCGCTCCGACAACGATGTCTTCCTGGCCCGTGTAGCGAGACAGAAACGCCTGGAAAGCTGCCAACAACGTCATGAACAGCGTGACTCCTCGTCGTTGGCTCAATGCTTTCAATTGCTGCACCACGTCCGGGGAAAGAAGAAAAACTTCCATCGCGCCGCGATAGGTTTGAACGGGAGGACGCGGGCGATCGGCAGGCAACTCCAGCAACGGAGTCGCAGTGGCCAGATTGTTCCTCCAGTGCGCGAGTGCCTGGTCCAGTACGTCTCCCTGGAGCTGTTGTCGCTGCCATGCAGCAAAATCTGCGTACTGTATCGGCAACTCCTGCAAAGGCGAAGGCAGCCCCTGACAAAAGGCCGCATAAAGGACAGACACTTCCTTCATCAGCACGCCCTTCGACCATCCGTCGCTGATGATGTGGTGCAATACGCAAACGATCGTGTGTTCGTCTTCGCTGTGTCGCAGCAGGACGAGCCGCGCCAGTGGTCCAGTTTCCAAATCAAATGGACGCGCGAATTCCGCCTCTGCCTGGGTCCGGCTTGCTGCTTCCTGTTCACGTGCATCCAGTTTTCGGAGATCTACCACCGGCAGAGCTAACCTCGACGACGGAGCAATAACCTGGACCACCTCGCCACCGATTATGGGGAAAACCGATCGCAGAGTTTCATGCCGGCGAACGATTTCGCTGAATGTTTGCTCGAGTGCCGCGTGGTTTAATGGCCCCCTCACCTCCATTCCGAGCGCGATGTGGAATGTCGTGGTCCCATAGGCAAGCTCCTCCTGGAACCAAAGCCGTTGCTGTGCAAATGAAAGCGGCAACTCACCGTCACGTGAGACTGGCTCGATCGACGCCACAGCACTGAGCCGGCCCTCCACAATCTGTTCCTGGATCAACTCGGCAAACGCTCCGACCGTCGGGGACTCGAATATGCTCCGGATCGGCAAGTCTACTTTGAGTGTGTCACGCACGCGCAGGATGACTTGAGTCGCTAGTAGTGAGTGTCCGCCGAGATTGAAGAAGTTACTCGTTCGGCCCACCGCCGGCAGCCGCAACACCTCACACCAGATGCCGCCCACGATCTCCTCGATCGGCGTCAGTGGTCCTGCCTCCATCTCCTTCTCGGCTTGCACCAACTCGAGCGCTGGTAGCGCTTTGCGATCGATTTTGCCGTTCAGGGTGCGCGGCAGTTGGTCCAACTCGACGAATGCGGAAGGCAACATGGTCTGCGGTAAACGCTCCGACAGATACTCACGGAGCACTTCGCTGCCGCTTCCGTTTGTCAAAGTGACATACGCCACCAGAAATTTGTTTCCCTCAGCATCGTCACGGTCTACTACCGCGACATCAGCCACTGCCTGGTGTCCCCGCAGCAGGTTCTCGATCTCGCCCAACTCAACTCGCACGCCGCGCACTTTGACCTGTTGGTCACGCCGCCCGAGAATCTCCAGGTTGCCGTCTTCAAGGATTCTGCCGAAGTCGCCGGTTTTATGTATGAGGTCCGCGGGATCTTTGCTGAATGGATTCGGGATCAATACCGCGTTGGTAAGTTCCGGATCGCCATAATAACCGTACGAGCGATAAGGCGTGCGAATGTGGATCTCGCCCACGGCTCCTTCATGACAGGGCTGTGAGGCGGCATCCATGATCATTACCGCAGAACCCTTGATCGGCTTGCCGACCGGAATCGACGGCCGGTCCACGTCTTCAGCTTTCACTGCATACACCAACTTCGACAAACTCGTCTCCGTCGTCCCATAGATGTTCAGCAGCTTGATCCGCTCTCCAAACACCTCCATCCACCGCTTCACATCCGCCGGATACAACGGCTCACCAGTCAGCACCACATACTTCATCGCTTCAAAGTAG
>DASUPZ010000325.1:0-8313 GCA_036280855.1 Pyrinomonadaceae bacterium
ATAAGCGCCGGTCATCATCGTGCCGTGACCGGGCGCGGTGTACGTCGGCATGTGGTCGTAATTTGATTGCGTCCACGAAGCGCCGTCGCGCATCAATCGTCTTAATCCATTTTGGACAAACAGATCGCCGAAGCGCTCGAGGTAGTCGTAGCGAAACTGATCGACGACGATCAGCAGCACGAGCCGCAGGCGCTTTTGAACAGCGGGTTGTGGACGTCGCTGAGCGAAAGTGACGGAAACAAGCAGGCTGATTGTTAGAAGAAAGACAACCGAAGTTCGTGGGCGCATCCGCCGCATGGTAACACGGATAACACGGATTAGATGTGGATCTATCCGTGTTATCCGCGGTCCATACTTATTCGTACCGGAGCGCTTCGATCGGATCCAGCGACGCGGCTTTGCGTGCCGGGTAGTAGCCGAAGAAGATACCAACCGCGGCGGAGAACAGAACCGAACCGACGATTGCCATCATTGAAACCAGCGTGGGCCAACCGAGAAATGCCGGGATGGCCAACGACAAAACGACTCCCAGGATAATCCCTATCGTTCCGCCAGTCAGGCTCAACACGATCGACTCGATCAAAAACTGGCTCCTCACAGCCGAGGAACGTGCGCCAATCGCCATGCGAATACCGATCTCGCGTGTTCGTTCAGTGACTGACACCAGCATGATATTCATGATGCCGATGCCGCCGACGAGCAGCGACACACCCGCGATACACGCCAGCAGGATCGTCATCGTCTTGCTGGTTTCGTTCGCGGCTTCAGCAACGTCGGTCATGTTCCGAACGGTGAAATCGTTTGGCTCACTTGCCGTGAGTTTGTGACGCTGGCGCAGCAACTCGGTAATCTGCGACTGCGCCGTGTAAGTTGCGTCCTGCGAGATCGCTGAGACAAACGCGATCTGAATGCGGTCACGTCCGAGAATTTTCTTTTGCACGGTCGTGTAAGGTGCAAACGCAACGTCGTCCTGATCGCGGCCTTGCGGGTCCTGTCCCTTTCGGTTCATCACACCGACGATACGAAACGGCAGGTTTTGGACGCGCAGGTCCTGTCCGATCGGATCCGCGCCGGGAAAGAGATTGTCCGCGAGTGTTTGACCAATCACGATCACACGCGCGGCTGTGCGCACGTCTGAGTCAGTGAAGAATGAGCCGGTTGCCACGGGCCACTTGCGTATCTCGGGATACTCCTCGCTCACGCCTGTGACCGCGGTGTTCCAGTTCATGTTGCCGGCGACGAGCTGCGATCGTGCGTTGACGTTTGGCGTCACCATGGAGACGCTTGGCACTTCGCGTTTGATGGCATCGAGATCATCGACAGTCAGCGTGTTAGTGCCCGTGTCGCCTGTGCCGCTCCGCACACCGCCGACGTTCTGAGCCCCTGCGCTGACGAAGAGCAAGTTGGTTCCGATGCTCTCGATCTGCGCCTGTACAGACGCCGACGCGCCCTGGCCGATGCTCACCATCGCGATCACGGCGGAAACGCCGATGATAATGCCGAGCATTGTTAGGGCCGCGCGCATTTTGTTGCGAATAAGAGCGCGAAAGGCGACGCGAATGATCATTAAGAGGTTCATTTTAATTACTCCTCATCATCGTCTTCATCGTCGATGACGGGAAGATTTTTCAATTCTTCCGCTGCACTGCGCCGGTGCTCAACTGGATAGTCCGACTTGATCTTTCCATCCTTGAAAACGATCACGCGGTCGGCATATTCCGCGATGTCGGGTTCGTGCGTGACAAGCACGAGCGTGATGCCGCGCTCGCGGTTCAAACGTTGAAAGATCTCCATCACTTCAACTGACGTGCGTGAATCGAGGTTACCAGTCGGCTCGTCGGCGAGAATCAGCGCCGGGTTATTCACGAGCGAACGCGCAACCGCGACACGCTGCTGCTGTCCGCCTGACAACTGGTTCGGATGATTTTGCTCGCGACCTGCCAACCCAACGGCCGCGAGCGCTTCCATCGCACGTTGATGACGCTGGGCTGAATCAACGCCGAGATATAGCATCGGCAACTCAACGTTCTCTAACGCGGAGGTGCGTGAAAGCAGATTGAAACCCTGAAACACGAACCCAATCTTCTGACAACGAATATCGGCGCGCTCGTCTTTCGACATCTGCGATACGTCCTCGCCGTCGAGGATGTAAGTGCCGCGCGTCGGGCGATCCAGACATCCCGTAATGTTCATCATCGTCGACTTACCGGAACCCGAAGCACCCATGATGGCGACGAATTCACCTTCGCGAATCGTTAACGAAACTCCACGCAGTGCGTGAACTTCGACGTCGCCCATCGTGTACGTCTTGTGGATGTGGTCCAACTGGATCACCGGCCGCGCTTCGGGAATCGGCGTGGCTAACGCGACCGCCGGCTGCAGCCCTTGTTGCTCGATTGCGAAATTGGTCGACATTTTGTTCTTCCTGTAATCAATAGGTCCTATAGGACGTATAGGACCTATATTTTCCTATTCCTATTACCTGCGACCACCACCACCTGCACCGCGCGGCGCGTTACCGAATCCCGGCGGCGTCGACTGTGTATTCGCAGGCCTGCTCGCGCCAGTGATCGTCTGACCAGTGATCACCATCTCGCCTTCGCGCAGATCACCGTCAACCACTTCCGTCGCCGAGCCATCACTCAGACCAACCGTGATTCTGCGACGCTCAGGCTTGCCGTCCTGGCCCAACACCCACACGCCACGAATCTGTCCCGGAAGTACAGGCGCTGACGCTGGTGCAAACCGGTTCTGACCGCCTTCGCCCTGCGCAGCGTTACCGTCCTGCTGCTGCCGCTGGCGTCTCTGGCCCTGTCCCTGTCCCTGTCCCTGTCCCTGACCCTGACCGTCGCCCCTCCGTTCCCTGTTCGCATCCTGCGGCGTGAATCGCAACGCAGAATTCGGAACCTTCAACACGTTGTTGCGCTCGTCGATGGTGATCGTCAAATTCGCCGTCATGCCCGGTTTCAACTTCTGTTCCGGATTGTCGACGTTGATCACGACGTTATAAGTCACAACGTTCTGCACGTTCACCGGATTCAGTCGCATCTCCGCGATCTTGCCGTCAAACTCCCTGCCCGGAAACGCGTCGACTGAAAACTTCACCGACTTCGCCTGCTCGACGAGACCAATATCAGCCTGGTCGATGTTGGCAATCACCTGCATCTGCGTCAGGTCGTTTGCGATCGTAAAGAGCGTCGGCGCCGACAAGCTTGCAGCCACTGTCTGTCCGACGTTCACGTCACGTGAAACCACCACGCCGTCGATCGGCGAAGTGATCGTCGTATGACTCAAATTCACTTCAGCCAAACTCAACGCGGCCTGTGCCTGCTGTACTTGCGCGGCAGCCTGCTGGACCTGTGCCTGCGCCTGTTGCACCTGCGCCTGCGACTGTTCAACTGCCGCCTGTCCCTGTGCGATACCGGCACTTGCAGATGACTGCTCGCTCAACTTCGCCTGGTTCAACTGGGCCACCGCCTGGTTGTAACGCGCTTCGGCTGTCTTGTACGCAGTTTGCGCGACTTCATACTCGCGCTGCGAGATTACACCGGCTTTCAGTAACGACTCCTGCTGTTTTAGAAGACTCATCGCGTCGTCCTGCTGGGCCTTCAAAACGGCGACGTTTGCTTCCGCACCCGACACACCCGCCTGATTGTTTTGCACTGTCGACCGTGCTGCGAGACTTCTCGCCTGTGCATCGGAGACGCCGGCGCGAGAGTTCACAACTGCTGCGCGGGCGTTGGTCAGGCTGGCTTGTGCCTGTGCGAGATTTGCGCGCTGCTGTTCCACCTGTGCTTTCGCGACTGATGGATCGAGCTGCGCGATGACCTGGCCCTTCTTCACCACTGAATTGAAGTCAGCATAAAGAGCCGCGATCGTTCCTGAAGCCTGGCTACCGACCTGCACCGTCGTTACAGCTTGTAACGCGCCGGTTGCAGTAACGGTGTTCCGCAGATTGCCTCTTTCGACTCGTGCACTCATGTATTGCGGAGTGCTCGAATCGCTACCCCAAAAATAAAAACCGGCGAGCACAACAGCAGCCATCAGGCCGCCGCCGATCAGAAGTTTCTTTTTGCCGGCCAATAGCCTGGTCCAAAATTCCTTCAGCATGTCCGTGCTTCGGCCAGTGCTGATTCCTGTGACAATAGGTGGATGTTTAATTGTTTGCGTCGACATGCGTTTATCCTCTTGTAGCTAGACACCCGTGCATCGCTATTGGTTACGCAAATTTAGCCGCGGATCTGCACTAATGAACACGAATAAAACATCCGTGTTAATTCGTGAAATTCGCGGCTAAATTTTTAAGAAATACGGTGTGAGGGCTGGCCGATATGAATGTGTGGACCTGTAGAGACGCCCGGAATTGCACCTCTAAACGCCAGGAACGGAATTCCGGAGCTTTGCAGGAAATTGATCAGTGCACGACCTTCAATGCTGTCTGGATGCAAACCAACGTCAACTGCATGACGGTGATCCCAACCCATACGGTTGTGCGTGGCACTTTGACCGATCGTGCTCGTCGGTAGTGCACGTCCAAACGTCTTCGAAAAGAACTGCTGGACCGTCGAAAGGTTGGCCAGCGAGAAGTTTCCTGAAGTGAAACGCATCACCGCCGGTGTACGATTCAGCGCCATAGAGGTCGTTTTGACGAGGGGTTTGATCTTCGCTAATTGAGCGGCCTTTTTCTGTTCTGCAACGAGCTTTTCAGTGGCCGCAATCTGTGCGCGTGTTTCCTCAACGCCCGCCTTCGCTGTTGCCAGTTGATTCTCAGCTTTTTCGACCTCGACGCGCGCGATTAGCCCCTCCGAATAGAGCTGTCGCACCTGCTCGGTCGTGGTGGTCAGCTTCGTGACCTCGGCTTCTTGGGATTGAAGTAGTTCCTGGCCGGCCGACTGCACCGCCGCCGTTTGCGCCTGGGCAAGACTTCCAATGGAAAAGATCAGGATGGCAAATAATGTCAATTTCTTCATTCCGTGACATAGACACGAACTCTCGCAGATTGGTTGCAGTCTTAGAAAAAATTTTTCGTATGTGCTTTTAGATGTAACCGGCCGGAATCGGAAGGTGTCTGTGCTTTCGTGAGGCTCCCCCACAGAAATCAACATTTAGGAGTCAGAAAAGAAGCAGATGAACAAATTGGGACGTTTTAAAACACTGGCAATAGCTACTCTCTCGGCGATTGCTTTGGCTGCCTCGATTGCCGTTGCTCAGACCACTACACCAGAGCAGGGCAACACCCAGGATCAAACCCGCGCTGAGCGGCGTGGTGGTCGTGGCCGAGGTGAACACAAAGGACATGGCTGGGGAGGAATGCGCCGCGGTGGATTCTTCAAACAGCTCAATTTAACTGAGGACCAGCAAGCTAAGATCAAGCAGATCCGTCAGAGCTTTGCCGAAACAAACAAACCCCTGCGCGATCAGCTCCGAGCCAAGCGTCAGGAGTTGCGTCAGGCCAGCGAAGGCGGTACGTTCAACGAAGCACTGGCTACTCAGAAACTGACGGAAATGGCGGGCCTGCAGGCGAAACTGATGGGCGAGCGCGCCAAAATGCATCAGCAAACACTTTCCGTTTTGACTGCTGAGCAAAAAGCCCAGTTGGAACAGTCGAAAGCGCAGTTCAAAGCACGACGTGGCGAACGGCGCAATCGCACTAATCAGTAAGCGTCTCCCCCAACGGAGTTGGCGGGTTCGGGTAATTACGAAGAATCCGCCATCCGTTAAAACGATGAGGACCGCAACTGGTAAGTGGGCTCGAACAAGCCTTGGACTTGGACCTGGCGCGACAAGCGCAGGATGGTGACGAGTCTGCCTTTGCCGAGATAGTGCGGCGTTACAGCCCGCGAGTATTCAGCGTAGCGAGCCGGTTTTTCCGGCAACGAAGTTTGGTTGAAGAAGCCGCGCAGGAAGTTTTTTTGAAAGCTTATACCCAGCTTGGGAGTTTTGAAGGCCGCGGCTCTTTTGAAGGCTGGTTGACACGAATTGCCACTAACACGTGTCTGAATATGATAAGAGGCGCGAAACGGCGACCGGAATCTACCGTTTCCGATCTTACGAATGATGAGCAGAACTGGTTGGAGCAGCAGTCGGGTGACGGAAGCGAACGACTTTCCGTCGAGAACAATCTCGTGGCGGCGGATCTCGCCGATCGACTACTCTCGGTTTTGCCCCCGGAAGATCAGCAGGCGCTCTTGATGATCGACGGTGAGGACGCATCGATCAAGGAAGTGGCGGAAGCCACCGGATGGTCTGAGTCGAAAGTGAAAGTCAGAGCTTTCCGAGCGCGACGTAAACTCAGGGAAGCGATGGAAAATTTGTTGGGCCATAACAGTAAGAAAGCGGATTCACTGGCTGGTGAGCAGGTGAACAGATGAAAGAAAAACACATCATTGAAGTGTTGGATAATGGATCGATTTCGAGTCTCTCGGAGATTGAACTCAACGAAGTTCGAGATCACGCGAGAGAGTGTGAATCGTGTCGCGGTGCCTACGAGGCTGCACGGGTTTCGATGCTCGTGATCAGAAGCCGTGCAGCCTCCACGATCGAACCGTCTCCCTTTTTCCAGACGAGGGTTATGGCTGCGTTGAGAGAGCAGCAAGCGGTGGAAAGCGTTCCGGCAATATTACGGCTGTGGAGATCGTCGAGAGCACTCGTCTCTTCCATGGCCGTGACCACCGCGGCCCTGGCAGTCTTGAGTTTTTTCATCACGGCGCCGGCGACGCCCGCCGCGCCCGAGCAAACAGCATCTGTCTTTTCGGCTGACTCGGTGATTATGGGCCAGGCCGGTGAGGAGATGAGTTACGAGCAGGTGCTCAGCACGATTTACGAGGAAGATGAGGCGAGATAGTCAATGAACATCGTCAGTAAAAACAGATGGCAAGTGCGCATTGCGGCCGCGATCATCTTCGTGCTGGGATTTGTAGCAGGCATCCTGGCGCTGAACGTTTATCGAGGGTTGGCTCGCGGTGAACGGCAGCCGGGAAATCGAATCGAGATGCTGGCAGAGCGCCTGCAACTGACTGAAGATCAGAAGAATAAAGTTCAGGAGATCTTCAACGACACACGCGAGCAGGTACGTGCGGTGCGCCGTGAGTCGGAGCCAAAGATGGACGAGATTCGCCGGCAGGCGGATGGACGTTTGCAGACGGTGCTGACGCCGGAGCAGTGGCAGAAGTTTCTGACGGTGCGCGATGAGTTTAGACCAAGGCGCGGTCGGCGCCAGGATTTAAAGGATTAAAACCTTTGACAGGATTTACAGGATTTTCAAGATTTAAAACAATTATGTAAATCTTGAAAATCCTGTAATCCTGTCAAGTGGACATTGAGTCCTATCAAGTCGGCCTTATTAACGCTTTCAAGACCCTACCTTCAGCAACATCACTCAGCGCCTCATTCGCGCGCTCCAATCCATACGAATCCAACTTCATCTTCGACCACAGTTCCGGCCTGTGCGCGACGAGCTGTGCGCTGCGATAGAAGTGGTTAAACTCAGATCCCCAGCACCCACGCACGTCGAGATGTTTCTTATTCAAATCCAAATGAGGATTGAATGACGTAAGCCCATGGTCCGTGTACTGCCCGACAACAACCACCACACCCGCATCACGAGTAAATCTCATTCCCTGGACTACCGCGTCTGGCGCTCCTGTCGCTTCGATCGTCACGTCCGCGCCACGCCCGTTTGTCTGTTCCAACACCCACTCCACTCGCCGTCCTTCGTCATGCGTTTCGATATTCAAAGCGTCTATGGCCCCGGCTTCGCGCGCAGCGTCGAGCCGGACTTGCGGCGCGCCGATGCACAGCACGCGCAGCGCTCCACGCATCAGCGCCAGTACGACGGCGTTGATTCCAACCGGTCCGGAACCGAGCACGAGGACCGTGTCGCCAATCCTTATGTCTCCGCGTTCGACAGCATGTAGCGACGTCGGCAACGCACAACCACCGGCCATAAAAGTTTCCGGTACGGCATCGAGTCGGATCACGCGGGTGCCGGGTTTGAGATACACGTGAGTGGCCCATCCACCACAGAGTCCGTCATCAAGACCGTAACTGACGCCGTAAACTTTCCGTTGCGGACATCGTGTGCCGGCTTTCGCAACCAGGCAATACCAGCAGGCATTGCACGTGCGATGAACGTCGAGAAACGTTACGCGTTCACCTTCCGTAAACCGCTTGCCGTCAACGTCAAAGATCTCACCACGAATCTTTTGTAAACGTCCGACTGAAACGTGTCCGGGAACTAACGGGTACGGCACACCTTCAAGACGGCCTTGTTGCAGGTGAACATCCGTTCCGCAAACTTCGGACAGTTCGACT
>DASUPZ010000326.1:0-7902 GCA_036280855.1 Pyrinomonadaceae bacterium
TGGCCGAGTTTGAAAAACGGATCGACGACGAGGCGATCGCGAAAAACATGGTCGCCGGCATCAGCCAGAAAGCTGCCGGACGTTACGGGCTCGCGCTCAACAGTTCGATCCGGCAACAGATCGATGGAGCCATGCCGGCGCTGTTGCCGCGTTTGAAGCAGACGATTCACGAGGAAGTGGCGAAAGAGCTCAAAGCGTTTGCTTCGACCTCGGAGCCAAAGCCGTTCATACTCCTGCTCGTTGCGATTCCGTCGTTGATGACGATCACGAGCGAGGGAGACGCCGCAAAAGCGACGACGACCATCAGCGGCCGGACGATCGAACTTGCGATGCAGCGTGATGCCGAGCGTTGGAAAGTGACCGACTACAAAGACGACGTGGTGGTCCAACGCGTGGTCGACAGTGTGATGAAGGAGCTGCCCGCGATTCGAACGTTGGATTCGACGCTTCCCTTGCTCAAGAAACCAAAACGCTCGCGTGGAAACAGATAATCGAGGCGATTAAATGAGTAATGGTCAGGAACAGGGCCGGACGTTTGAAGCTTCGCTCGAAGCGCTTGAACAAATCGTCCGGCAATTGGAAGACGGCGACCTGCCGCTCGAGAAGAGCCTCGAGCTGTTTGAGCATGGCATTCGACTCTCGCGTGAATGCCAGGAACGTTTGAGCCAGGCCGAACGACGCATCGAGATTCTGTTGCGCGACAATCAGGGCCGGCCCGTCACTGCCGCTTTCAAGGAACCGCCTCCCGAAACGCACGAAAACAACTCCGCCAAAGACAAAAATGGCTTCTGAAGTGTCCACGCCAAATTCCCTCGAACTCGAAAGTTTGTTAGCCGGTAGCCGCGCACTCGTCGAAGTGGAATTGAACAATCTGCTGCCGTCGATTGCTGCTGCTCCCGAAAAGATTCACCAGGCGATACGTTGGAGCGTCTTTGCGGGTGGGAAACGTTTTCGACCGGTGTTGCTGCTGGCTGTGGGCCAGGCGTTTGAAGCGCCGGTTGAAGATTTGATCAGGACCGCTTGCGCGTTTGAGATGGTCCATACTTACTCGTTGATTCACGACGATCTGCCCGCGATGGACGACGACGATCTGCGTCG
Source organism: Pyrinomonadaceae bacterium (assembly GCA_036280855.1). GTDB lineage: Bacteria > Acidobacteriota > Blastocatellia > Pyrinomonadales > Pyrinomonadaceae > PSRF01. The sequence continues at coordinate 1,099 of DASUPZ010000326.1, forward strand.
TGGCCGGCCCACGTGTCACGTACGATTTGATGAAGCTACGGCAATCCTCGCCGGTGATGCACTGCAAACACTCGCGTTCAAAACCATTGCCGAAGACGATCGACTCGAAGCCGAAACACGCATCGCGCTGATTTCCGAGCTTGCGCGTGCGGCGGCGACGCCGGAAGGAATGGTCGCCGGGCAGGCACTTGATATGGAAGCTGAAACTCGCCAGGTGAATGGCTCTCAGCTCGAGGAGATTCATCGTCTGAAGACTGGCGCACTGATCGTCGCTGCGGCGCGCTGCGGCGCGATCATCGGACGAGCCAGTGACAGTGAACTCGAGGCAGTGACGAGTTACGGATCGCAGCTTGGTTTGTTGTTTCAGATCACCGACGACTTGCTTGATGTGACGGCGACTGCTGAAGCCCTCGGTAAAACGCCGGGCAAGGATGCGCAGTCAAACAAAGCGACGTATCCGGGATTGTATGGAATGGAAGAAACGCGCGCTGCGGCGATCAGTGCACACGCGTCCGCGTGTGCCGCGTTGGATCAGATTGATCGGCCGGCGGATGTGTTGCGTCGGATCGCGGATTTCATTTTGAACCGCACGGGCTGAAAGTCACTTTTTGACAGGATTAGCAGGATTTTTAAGATTTACAGAATTTATTCATAGGCGAGCGCCTCACGCACCGTAACTCGCGATGCCTTCCACGCCGGAAGAAAACTTGCCGCCGCGCTCAAGCTGATTGAAACCACGATCCAGATCAAGAGTCCCAGCGGTTCGAACGTAAAATCCATGCCGCTCCTGAACATCGCGCGGACGAGCAGATCCCCAAGGGCTTTGCTGACCGGCCACGCCAAAAGCGCTGCGATGATCCAGCTCAAAATTCCGATCACGACGCCTTCTGCAACGATCATCAACCAGATGGTCTTCGGCGTCGCGCCGATTGCTCGCATCACACCCATCTCACGCCGTCGCTCGAGCACGTTGAGACTCATCGTCGTCATCAATCCCAACCCGCCGACGCCGCCGATGATCACCGACATCACGATCAGAAACACGTAGATCATGAGCATGTGCTCGTCGTAGGCGAAGCGGCTGTTGCTGAGTGCTTTGTCGACCTTTTCTATTTCCTCCGGCTTCGTCAGCGATGCGGTGAGCGCGACTCTCTTCGCTGCAAACATTCGATCGAATGTGTATATCAGCGAGGCGCGGATGTTGAGAGCTGAGAGAAAGAACAAGCCGGCGGCGGTGAGTGTAAGGAGAGTCAGCACCAATCGCGCGCGCCGCCGGAAGCTATTACGTATCGAAAAAACTCCAGAACTGGACCAGCTGCCGATCCGCGTCAACGCGCGATCCAAACGGCTCGTTCCAAAGTTGGACTGGCCCACGCCAAAACTCGAGAGTGCAACCCTGACGGGCGTCGCCGTACCACGCCAGACAGGATAGGCTGCCGCAATCAAAGGCGCGGCGATGCCGACGAGAGCGACGAGCAGGTAAACCCACAACGGCGCTGCAAAACTGTTGATGTCGAAGTTCAGAAATACGGCCATGTAGCGACACAGCGCGCGGCTGCCGATGATGCCGCGCGGGAGTGAAATGATGACCGCTGCAATACCGAGAAACAGCGCCTGGCCGAAGTAGATGCCCGCTATCTGCCGGCGTGTGCCGCCGATGGCTTTCATCACGCCGATCTGTCGCACCTGCGCGGCCATCATCGCCGTCAGCAGGTTGATGACGATGATCCCGCTGAGCAGAAGCACAAACAATCCGAAGCTCGACATCGCGAGCAACAACGAGCCCGTCAAATCAGAATGAGGATGCTGGCCGGGTTTTGGAATGTCGAGGCGCCGGATCTTGTGACCACGAGTTTTGATTAACGCCTCAACATCAGCGACCACTCGCCTGACGTGGTTCTCGTCAAACCTGTTTCGCGCGACGAGAAGATTAAGCTCATCGAATTTTGGTTCTTCTCCGAGCTGGACGAGTGTGGCCAGATTGATGTAGCCATAGACGATATTCTCCATGCGTGCTTGTGCCTGGCCTACGTCGTGAGCACTGCCGCTGACAACCAGGGGCTGAGCAACGCCGTTCGCGGTTTTCACAGTGACCGCATCGCCAATCTTTGCTTTTGCAACCTGGAAGGCATCGCGTTCGATCAGGATCTCGCCGATCGAAGGCGGCCACGCACCTCGCTGCGGAACAAGCTTGCTGACGCGGATGTTGCCGTAATCGTGAACGACAAACAGGACCAGGTTGCGCTGCGCTTGCGCCGAGTAGATCTGGCCACGGATCCTCCTGCGGGGCTCAGCATCACTGACTTCCGGGTTCTGAAGAATTGCTTTGACTAAATCGTCGTCGATCGAGTCGAGACGTATGACCGCGGAGGCGGGATTGGTGGCGAGGTAATCACTGTCGAGTTCGCGTGTGAGGATTGCGTACGAAGAGAGGACTGCTGCAAACGCGGAGATTCCGAGTGCGATTGCAAGCACGACGAACGCGGTTCGCGCACGCTCGCGCCAAAAGTCGCGAAAAGCTTTTCGCCAGAGTGTGGTCATCGGCGAATCGCTCCGTCGGCGATCTCGATCCTGCGATCAATCACGCGCGCGATGTCGGCCTCGTGTGTGGCGATAACGACGGTTGTGCCGCGATTGGCCATGTCGCGAAACAGATCGAGAATGGCGGTTGCTGTGACGGAGTCGAGGTTTCCGGTGGGCTCGTCGGCGAGGACAAGCGGTGGCTCGTTTGCGAGTGCCCGCGCGATCGCGACGCGCTGTTGCTCACCGCCTGAAAGCGTCGCAGGCAACTTGTCGGCGTGTGGTCCAACACCGACACGATCGAGCAGCGCGATGGCGCGTTTGCGCCGCTCGCGGAATGGAACGGTTTTGCAAAAGTCCATTGGCATCATTACGTTTTCGGCCGCCGTCAGCGTCGGTAAAAGTTGAAAGAACTGAAATACAAAACCCACGTTTCGACCGCGCCACGCAGCGAGTTTATTTTCTGGTAGGGCGTGGATCGTTGTGCCCGCAACCGCGATCGATCCGGATGAAGGTCGATCGATTCCGGCAACCATGTTGAGCAGTGTCGACTTCCCGCTGCCTGACTTGCCGACCACGCCTACAAACTGTCCGGGTTGAATCTCGAGGTCGATGTTTCTGAGTGCGGCAAACTTTCCGGCCGGTGTTTCGTACGTTTTCGTCACGTCGTTGAGAGAGATCATGGTGCGGAGTATTTTTCAGATTGCGGCGCGAGTGTCCAGCGGTATGATGGCGATGAGAGTCGTAATCGAACAAAGAGGCGAGTAATGTCCAATAACGACCACCTGCGTCTTGCGCCGCCGAAGAAGAAAACAGATGCTCGCGTCAAACGAACGCGCGACGCGCTGGGCGATGCGCTGATGGCGCTGATGCAGGAGAAACCGTTTGAGACGATCACGGTCCAGGACGTTTTGGACCGCGCGCAGGTCAGCCGTTCAACCTTTTACACGCACTACAGCGATAAGGACGATCTGCTGATGAGCGATGCTGAGGAATTTTTTGAAGCGCTTTCCACCGCGCTCTCGTCGCATGGTGAGAAATCGGATCGCGTGTTTCCGGTGCGGGAATTTTTCGCACATCTTTCTAATGTGCAACCGTTCTTCAAAGCACTTGTGAAGTCAGGCAAGTTTCAGGAGAACATGGAACTCGCGCGCGGCCACTTCGCGCGCGGCATCGAACGGCGTCTTTCAGAGCTACCTGGCAGCCAGTCGATCGCGCCAAAAGAACTGCCCGCGATTGCTTTCGCAAACGCGGGCGCATTGCTTTCACTCCTTACGTGGTGGATCGACCGCGGCATGCGTGAATCACCAGCGGAGATGGATGAACTCTTTCATCGCATCGTTTGGAACGGAGCGTCTAAATCCTGATCATCCTGTTAAATTCTGCTAATCCTGTCGGAATTACTTCGTCGTGTCGTCGCCCTTCTTCTTCACGTAGATGTCTCCACGCTGAATCATGCCGGCCTTCTCGCCAAGCGTCGCGAGCACTGACGCCAGCACTTCCTTGTTCTCCAACTTGAAGCTCGTCACGCCGCTCACCTTCGAATCGGGATCGCTGTACTGCAACGTCAGGTAACGAACCTTCGTCTTGATGAATCGAGCCGGCATCGTGAAGATCACGGGTACGGCACTCGCCACGCTTGCCGCTGCCGGCTGGCGCTTTTGTGTATCCGCGAAAGCCGAGGTGATCACATCGTAAGGAATCGAAATTTCTTTCGGCGGCTTCTTGTCCTTGAAAATCAGGCGCTTGTTTTCGTCGTCAAAGGTCAACGTGCCTTCCATCGTCTTCGTGTATCCAAACACGCCGCCTTCATACTTAGCCTTGACGGTCTTCGGCGCGGGCGCCGGCTTCGTAGTCCTTGCTTGCGGATCGGGCTCCACCGCGCGCGGATGCTGCGCAAAAGCGCCCGTAAGCAAAGCTCCGAGCAGGAGCAGTGTGGAAATCGTTCTCATAAAATTCTCCTTATGACCGTGAAAGTGAATTTAACTAGTTGGCCCAACGCGGCGCCTGGTAAAGAATCCACCAGAGCAACAACTGGACTGCAAGCACAACAAGACCAACGGCGGTGCTCAGGTAACAAACGTTGCGAACGCTCGTGTCGTGTGAGCGATAAGATCTCACCACGCCCACAGTTCCAAACAACACAGCGCCGGGACAAAAAAGAATCCCGAGATAAGGCACTAAAGAGTAAGTGGCGAAAGCCTTCGCTGTGCCTGCAAGGCCGTTCATCTTCTACCTGGCAAACGGCTTCACGCGTTCAATCGACTCTTTGAAATCAGGATCCGAAGGGGCGAGCGCTGCGCCTTTTTGATAAGCCGCAAGCGCTTTCGCGTACTGCTTGCTGACTTCAAACGCATAACCAAGCTCACGATAAACATTCACGTCTTCAGGCGACTTCTTCGCCGCAGTTTCCAGCGCCGCGATCGCTTTCGGAAAATTCTGTGCGCGTGAATGGGCCACGCCTAAAAGGTAAAACGTAACGCCCGGTGCATCAGGCGCACCCGTCGCACGTTCGAGCGCGGCAGCAGCACGCGGGTACTGTTTCGAACCAATCAAGGCCTGGCCGAAGAGTGTGACTGCTTCGGCGTCTGTGCGCAATTTGATCAAACCCTCGCCGGCGCGAACTGCGTTGAGATAGTCAGCCTCCGCTTTTGCGGGATCGGAAGTCGTCGCCGCACGTCGCAGATAAACCGTTGTCAGAAGTGTCCATGCACCTGTCATCCTCGCATCGTTGACTGTCGCACGATTCAACGTCGCGATGGCGCCGTCAATGTCGTTTTTCGCGAGCGCGATCTGAGCGAGGTAAAACAGCGATAACGAATCTTTGGGATTGAGTTTGACGACGGCGTTGAAACTCTTCTCTGCGTCTTCCGTCTTACCCGTCTTGTATTCCGAGATCGCACGGTAGTAGATCAGCAACGCATCCGGTTTATCCGTGTTCCGGTTGGTGGCCGCGACGAGAAGCGGCAGTGCTTCCTGGTATTTTTCCGAAAGCACGTATGCCTGCGCGAGTGCGCTTTCGGTATTTGGATCTTCCTGCTTCGAGCTACGCTGCAACTCGAGCGCTTTCTCGAGGTCCTTCGCAGCCTCCGCGTACTGTTTCAGATTCAGCTCGGCAAATCCCGCGATCTTCCAGGCTTCAGGATCATTCGGATGCGAGACCGTAAGTTCTTTCGCCACCTTGGCTGCGGCTGCGAACTGTTTCTGCTCGAGTAATAGATATGCCTGCTTCGTGTCGGCCGTACCGACTGTGTTGACTACCGGCTTGACGGGCTGAACGTCGAGCAGCGAATCGTTTGGGCTGGTTCGACGCGCTGTCGGAGACGGAGCCGGCTCGGGCCGGAGCAGCGGCTCGTTAGCGGGCGTCGTGGGTGTGGCTTTCTGCGTAGTTCTGCCCGTACGCCTCGGCCTGGTTGTCTGGGCCTGGATAACGGCTGTCGCCAGCACAAAAACGGCGAGAACGCCTAAAAAACGTCGAACGAGCGTAGATCTACACATAATGCGCATGATTGTATTCGGGAGAGGGTCGGTAAACAAAGCTTCGGATGCAGGCGGCGGGGTTTGGGGTTGCTGAACAGAGGAAGAGCCACGGATTTTCACAAATGAACACAGATAAAAAATCCGCGTTAATCCGTGGCTCTTTACTCGTGCCTAGAAGTTGAGCTTTAAGCCAAACTGAAACTGCCGTGGATCAAACGCGGCCGTCGGGCGGCTGTAATATCGCCCGTTGCCGGCGCGCTGGTTGAACGCCCGCACGTCGTCGATGAACGGCGACGCCGAAGCCTCGTTGAAGCGGTTGAACAGGTTGAATCCTTCCGCAATCAACTCCAGCCGGAAACGCTCGCCAAGCGGCACCAGCTTCGCCAGCCGCAGGTCGAGCGACATGAAGCTGTGCGTCAAGCCCATGTTGCGTCCAAGGCTTCCGCTCGTGAACACGCCGTTCGTGATCAGCGGCACACAACCCGCCGTTCCCGCTACGCAAAGCGTGCCGTCGTCCAGAACAGTGGGTCGATCGGTCTGGTTCGACTGGTCGTTGTTCGTGTCCTGATTGCTCAGGATGTTGAACGGGCGTCCTGCCGACACTTCGAAGATCGGAGCGATCGTGAAGTTTGACAGTGCGCGATGGAAACCACCACCCGAAGCCCAACTGCTCGGCGAAGCAATCACCGCACTGAACACGAAGCGATGGCGCTGGTCAAACAGCGAATCTGCACGCTCGGCGGCGAAGTTTCGATTGTCCTGCGGAAGCAACAACGTTTGCAGGTCAGACGAATCGTCGATCGA
>DASUPZ010000327.1:0-5089 GCA_036280855.1 Pyrinomonadaceae bacterium
ATCATCGGCGAAGACTGCGTTGACGAGTGGGAAAAGTATCTCGACGTGATGATCGCTTCGATTGCCGATAACGGCGGCCGTTCATGTGTAAACGCTTCGGCGGTGTGGGCGCCTGCGCACGCGGATGAGATCGGCGAAGCACTCGCAAAACGTTTGGCCCAGATCGTCCCGCGCGCTGCTGACGATGAAAACGCAGCGCTCGCACCGTTTGTCGATCCGCAGGTCGCAACACGCATCAACGCCATGATCGAGCAAGGCTTGAGTGAGCCCGGCGCACGCGACGTGACGGCCGCTTACCGCGACACCGAACGTCTCGCCAACTGGAACAACTGTTCGTACCTGCTGCCGACGATCGTTCGCTGCGAACCCGATCATCCGCTCGCGATGAAAGAGTTTCTGTTTCCGTTCGCGAGCGTGGTCCAGGTGGATCAAAATCAGATCGCGAGCAGTCTTGGACCAACTCTTGTCGCCACAGTCATCACTAAAGATCCAAACCTGATCCAAACACTGGTTAATTCGCCGCACATCGATCGTCTGAACATCGGCGCAATGGCAACGAACCAGGTGAGCTGGGACCAGCCTCACGAGGGCAATCTTTTCGACCATCTTTACGCACGCCGCGCGTTTCAACAGGCCGTCGCCGTCTGAGGACTTCATTGAAAATTCTTTATCTCACAGGTGGAGCCGGACGGATGTATTGCGGCAGTTGCCTGCGCGATAACGCCATGGCCACCGAGTTGATCGCGCGTGGACACGACGTGATGCTCCTGCCTGTTTACACACCAACGTTTACAGACGAACCGAATGTGAGTCGCGACCACGTGGTGCTCGGCGGGATCAGTGCGTACCTGGAGCAATACGTTCCCTTCTTTCGTAAGACACCGCGCTGGCTCGATCGCTTGTGGGACTCGAAAACCGTATTGAGTCTCGCCTCCCGCCGGTCGATCTCCACTAACCCGCAGATGCTGGGTGAGATGACTGTTTCGGTGTTGAAGGGCGAGAACGGATTTCAACGCAAAGAAATCGACAAGCTCCTCGAATGGCTTCAGCACGAAACACCGCCTGACGTTATCAACCTGCCTTACACGTTGCTGCTGGGACTTGCGAAACCGCTCAAGCAGCAGTTGAACGTGCCGATCGTTTGCACGCTTCAGGGTGAGGATCTGTTTCTCGACGGCTTGCAGGAACCGTATCGACGCGAGGCTCTGGGTCTGATTCGAGAACAGATCGAGCACGTAGATGGGTTTCTTTCAGTGAGCGAGTATTACGCGCGCTTCATGCCGGGTTATCTCGGTATTCCCGCTGAGAAGATTCGCGTGGTGCCGCTCGGGATCAATCCCCACGGTTTCGAGTTGCGCGAACGTAATCGCAGCGGTCCATTTACGATCGGTTTTCTTGGCCGCGTTGCACCGGAAAAAGGCTTGCACGTATTGGCAGAGGCGTATCGCGTTTTGCGGAAGTCTGGAGACCTGCCGGAGGCTCGACTCGAAGCTGCCGGATACATGGCGGCTGATTGCAAGCCGTATCTTGAAGAGATACAGAAACATTTAAAAGATGCGGGACTCGACGGTGAGTTTCAGTATCGCGGCGTTATAGATCGTGCTGAGAAGATCGAGTTTCTGCGAAAGCTCGACGTGATGTCGTTGCCTGCAACTTACGATGAGCCGAAGGGCGTGTCGTTGCTGGAAGCGATGGCGTGTGGTGTGCCGTTGGTCCAACCACGGCGTGGTGCGTTTACTGAGATAGTCGAGAACACTCGTGGCGGTCTGCTGGTCCAACCTGACGATCCGGAGAGTCTTGCCGCAGGCATTTTGAAGATCGTGAAAGACAAGCGGCTTGCGGAAGAGTTGAGTGCGAACGGTTTTCGCGGCGTGCGCGAGCAGTACACGGCTGTAAACATGGCTGACCGTGTGCTGGAGGCTTATGAGAGCGTGATATGTCCAACCCCTTCAATCCCGGCGACGACCTGATTTTTCAACTCGAAAGCGGGTACGGTCTGCTTCGAGTACTCGCCGTTGAAGGCGAAGACGCCGCGGCTGTTTGGCACCTGCTCGTATACGACGAATTCTTTCCCGACATCGAATCCGCGGAAGCCGCACTCGCACGCGAGACTCCGTTGCCGATTCGCAAAGCACACATGGCGCTCACGAACCGCGCCTTCGAACGCACACCCGCAGCCCGCCTCGGCAACCGCCCTGTCACTGCCGATGAGCTCGTTGCCTACAACGACTGGCTCCACACCGATCGCGACGTTTCCGATCGTTCTGCACTACTAATGCTCGGAATCCGATGAAACTCCAGGTAAAGCCATTATCCCTTGTCTTTATCGTTCTTCTTTCCGCGTCATCCGCGGTTGCAATACGCGTCGAACGTCTGATCGATAAGTGGAAACCGGAACACTACCTCGTCAACATCACTCTCAACGATCAACTTTCCGAGATCGCTTCCGCCACTGCTCGGATCAATATCCAGGTCCTTAAACGAACGACAGTAATCGATCTCGACTTCGGCGATTTAACTACACAATCAGTCTTTGTAAATTCGCGGCCTGCAACGTTCACACACAAAGCGGGAAAGCTGCACGTCAATCTCGCCGAGCCCGCAAATCCCGGGACCCGTTTAGTAATCACAATCACCTACCACGGCAAACCGAAAGACGGATTGATCCTGACGAAAGACAAAGACGGCAAGCCTTCCGCAGTCGGCGACAACTGGCCCGATCGGCTCCATCACTGGATTCCAACCCTGGACCACCCCTCTGCGAAAGCAACCATCACCTTCAACATAACTGCGCCTGCGCGTGAAGAGGTAGTTGCGAACGGGCGTTTGGACCACGTGGAAACAACCGCGGGCGGCACGCGCACGTGGACTTATTCCGAGGGCGCGCCGATTCCGCCGTACTGCATGATCATCGCCGTGGGCCAGTTCGCACGTATTGAGCCGACTGGACGTTCATTGACGCCGCTTTCGTATTACGTGCCGCACTCCGAGCGACATCTCGCGGAGAAAGGGTTGTCCCCAACAGCTCCGGCTTTAGAATTCTTCTCGCAACTCGTCGCGACTTATCCATACGAGAAGCTCGCAATGATCGTGGGCGCGACGCGTTACGGCGGCATGGAAAACTCCAGTGCGATCGTGTTCACTGGCAATCTCTTCAACCGCCCGGCGACTGATGTCATCAGCAAAACCTACGGCATCTCGTCCGCCAACGTCAGGTTGATCGCACACGAGATCGCACACCAGTGGTTTGGCGATTCGGTGACGGAGTCAACGTGGGCGGATCTATGGTTGAGTGAGGGCTTCGCTACGTATTTCGCGGGCTTGTTTGTGCAGCGATATGAAAGCGAAGAAGCGTTTCAGAAGTACATGTCGGATGCGGCGAGAAACATTTTTGAGTACGAGAAAAGGAAACGCACCCCGATCTTCGATCGCGATACAGAAAGTCTGCTGGATTTGCTTAATGCGAACAACTATCAAAAGGGCGCGTGGGTGTTACACATGCTGCGTTCGAGTTTGGGCGATGGGGTCTTCTTCCGCGGGATCAGGAGTTACTACGAAGCGCACAAGAACTCGACCGCAACCACCGAAGACCTCCGCTCTGCTCTCGAGAAAGCCTCCGGCCGAAACCTGCGCGCCTTCTTCACGCGCTGGATCTACGAGGCCGGCCATCCGCAATACGAACTCTCCTGGCGCTACGTGCGCCCACGCCAGTTACGCCTCATTCTCAAACAACTCCAACCCGGCAAAGCATTCCAGGATCCCGTGCCCATTACTGTCTCAACAGCGTCCGGCTCCCAGACCATCACTCTCAACCCAACAACGAAACAACTAATCAAAACGATTTCCCTACCCTCCAAACCCACACAGATCGTCCTGGATCCCAAAGACGTCTTATTAAACGAATCCACCATCCGCGCTCTTTAATCCGCGCCGATCCGCGTACCGGGTTTGACACACACAATCCCGTTCCCTATCATCCCAACACGTCGGGGCGTGGCTCAGCCTGGTAGAGCGCACGGTTCGGGACCGTGAGGTCGGAGGTTCGAATCCTCTCGCCCCGACCATTATTTTCAAGCATTTACGGCTACCTGCAAAGGTGGCCGTTCTTGTTTTGTGGCAGGATTGTGGCAGAGCCGATCGCGGGCGATTCTCACCGCCTCAACTGCGGCCCGCTTGGCTCTGTCAGTTGCGTGCGTATACCGCCGCGTGGTCTGCGGATCAGAGTGTCCCATCAGATCGGCAATCGTCGCTTCACTGCAACCCGCTTCTGCGAGTCTGGTCCCGAATGTGTGACGCAAGTCGTGCCAATGCAGGTTTTCAATCCCTGCTAACTGACAAGCCGTCCCGAACGCATGCTTGACGTCGGTGTACGGCTTGGCGGTATCGGGATTGACGAAGACGGCTCCTCCGCCGCGAGTGGTTCTTCGTATCTGCTGCAACGTGCTTCGCACGTCTTCGTTCATCGGCACCGAATAGTCTCTTCCCGTCTTTGAATTCGGGACGTAGATCAATCCACGTTGGAAGTCGATCCTTTCCCACGTCAGCTTGAACAAATCTCCTCGTCTCATGCCGGTGCCGATCGCCAGGACCACGAGCGGCAACAAGTGTCCACGCGGACCTGTTAGGACCGATAAGAGTCGGTGCTCTTCATCGTCGAACAGATATCGCACGCGCTTGTTGTTCTCGGGTAACAGCGGAACCTCTGCGCATGGATTCGTGTAGGTGACGCCGTACTTGATCGCAAGCGAGAAGATTTTTGAGATGATCTCCAGCTCTCGGTTAATCGTTGAGGGCTTCCGTGTCCTTCCATCTTTCAATTCAGATTCGCGTCGCTCCTTCTTGAATTTCTCGAGTAGCAGCGGCGAGATCTGAGCAAAGGTCTTGCCCTTAAGACTCTTGCTCTCGCAGATCATCGGCAGTTTGTATTTCTCATTGTTTTCGAAAGAACGCTTGTTCTCTCTGGCCCAGGGTTTATAGACATCTTCTACAAACTTCTCGAAGGCCATCTCACCGGTTGGTCTACCGTACCGCCCTTCATAAACATCCTGGCGAATTTTGGTCTCGGCCTTTTGGGCTTGGACCTTGGTCC
>DASUPZ010000328.1:0-24647 GCA_036280855.1 Pyrinomonadaceae bacterium
TACATCGGCGCCGGCGCCTATCTCGCCAACGCATTCGCCGGATATCTGATCGCGTTGAGCGACAATCGCATCCCTGAAACATTTCGTCTGCCCATCGCGTTAGGCGCGCTCGTCGTGTTCTATGCGATACACGTCATCGGCATACGCTGGTTCGGTCGCCTGCAGGTTGTGATGTCGGCGATGAAGTGCCTGGCGCTGCTGGTCCTGATCGTTCCGGGATTGTTTGTGATCGACTGGTCCAACTACACGCCGTTCTTCACCCAGGGCGTGAGTGGTTTTGGCCTGAGTTTGTTGCCGCTGTTTTTTGCGTATGCGGGTTTTGAATCAGTTGCACAAACGGCGGGTGAGGTGAAAGACAGCACGCGCCGGCTTCCGAAGATCCTTTTGAACGGAATCACGATTACGGCGCTGTTTTACGTGTTCACTTCAATCGTCTCATTTGGAGTGTTGCCCGGCGCGCGCTTGCAGGCAGCCAGCGCACCAATGACCGAAGTGGCTTCCATCTACTTGCCTGCCGGTGCGGCGATCTTCGTCACGCTCGGCGCACTCGCCGCGATCATGACTGCATTGAACGGAACGATCTTCGTCCCGTCGCGTCTCGCGATCATGTTTGTCGAGGACCGTTTAGCCCCGCAATGGCTCGGATTTATCAATCCAAAAACTGCGACACCGATCCGCGGTTTGACCTTGACGTTGATCTGTTGCGCGATTTTGTTGATCAGCGGACAGCTTGCGCTCGCGTTGAACGTTGCAGTGTTTGCGCTCGTCGTGCTTTATTTCATTCATAGCTTAGTATTTTTGTTCCTCCCACGGCTGAACCCGTCGCTGGAGAATGAGATAAAGGTCGGCTTGTCGCGTCGAGTGCGACAGGCCGCGGCAGTTGTCTCGATCCTTTCGATGGGCCTGTTGATAGTGATTCAGTTGCGTCAGGATGCGGCGGTGCTGAGCACGCAAACTCTGAGGGAGCGTATCAAGGACCAATCGCTGACCAGTATTGAACTGATCTTTGTTTGGGGCATCGTCGGCGTAGCTCTTTACTACCTTGCTCGCAAGCAACGCCGTGCCAGGGAAGCAGACGTACATGGAGATTGAAGACCAAAGAGTACTCATCACCGGGGCCGGCCGCGGACTTGGCCGTACGCTTGTCAATGCATTTCTCGAAGCGGGCGCGGCTGAAATCGTTGCAGGTGTGCGCAATCCTGAACATCATGAGGCACTGAAGTCGGAACGCGTCACGCCGGTGCAGTTGGACGTGACGAGCGATGCCGACGTCAACGCGTTATCACGGCTGGACACGATCGACATTCTCGTCAACAACGCTGGTGTTGCAGGTTTTGGAAATCCGCTCACGATGGATTTCAAGGCGATCGAGGAAGAGATGGCGGTGAACTATCTCGGCGTGATGCGTGTCACGCGTGCGATTGCTCCGGGAATGGTTACTCAAAACCACGGCATGATCGTGAACGTGGCCACGGCTTTTGCGAAAGTTAATCTTCCGATCGTTGCAACATATTGCGCGACGAAAGCGGCGTTGCTGTCGTTGGGACAGGCGTTGCGGGCTTACCTTGCCGAGCATAATGTGAAGGTGATCACGGTGCTGCCGACGACGATCGACACGGACATGAGCAAAGGCGCGGACGTGCCGAAGATGACGAAAGAGTTTGTGGCTGCGGAGATACTGGCGTCGATTCGCGAAGAGCGACACGATCCGCCGATCGGCGATCAGGCGAATGACATTTGCGCGGAGCTTCTAAAAGATCCGCTCGCGATGGAAAAACGTCTACAGGATTACAAGATGTAACAAGATTTACATATAAATCCTGAAATCCTGTCTAAGTGCATCTATGAATCGGTACCGCGAAGAATTCCCAACGCTCGCATCGGGCATTCACCTGCTCAGCCACAGCCTCGGGCCCGTGCCTCGCGCTGTGCGCGATTCGATGATCGCTTACAGCGACGCGTGGGAACATCACACCAGCGAAGACGCATGGGCCACGAGCTGGTGGACGCTCTCGCGCCGCGTCGGCGATCGTATCGCGCGCATTCTCGGCGGCGAACCTGGTTCAGTTCAAATCCAGCCGAACGCATCACTCGCACTCGCAACCGTTGCATCCTGTTTCGACTTCAAAGCCAGCGGCAGAAACAAGGTTGTAACCTCGTCGCTCGACTTCCCTTCGATGGAATACTTCTGGGACGCACAACGACAGATCGGCGCGCGCGTTGAAGTCGTGCCATCCCCGGACGATGTTTCAGTCCCACTCGAACGAATACTCGAAGCCATCGACAACGAAACATGTCTCGTCGCGCTTGCACACACGTCGTATTGCAGTTCATATCGCGTCGACGCACGTGCGATCGTCGAACGCGCGCACGCCAAAGGCGCGCTCGTGCTTCTCGACGTTTACCAGTCAGCGGGCGTCGTAGAGCTCGACGCTGCCGGCTGGAACGTTGATTTTCTGATCGGCGGCACGATCAAGTGGCTGTGTGGTGGTCCATCGTGCGGTTACCTGTACGTTCGTCCCGACCTGCAACACGATCTTCGCCCGCGGCTCACCGGCTGGGTCGCCCACGACTCGCCCTTCGACTTCGCCCCATCGCCGATGCGTTATGCGAAATCAGTGCGACGGTTTGCACAGGGAACGCCGAGTATTCCCGCGCTTTACTCCGCGATTCCGGGTCTCGAAATTATCGAGGAGGTTGGCGTTCCGGAGATCGCTGCCGAGTCGGAACGAAGAACCCAGTTCATGATCGAATTCGCTCGCGAGCGAGGCTGGACCATCAATACGCCGCTCGAAAAGCACCGGCGCGGCGGAACGGTGATGATCGGAGTCGACGACGCAAAAACTACTGCCGAAAACCTTGCGGAGAGAAAAGTGTTTGTCGACTGGCGTCCGCGGGCAGGCCTGCGCATGTCGCCGCACTTCTTCAATACCGATGAAGAGATCGAAGAAGCGCTCAACACACTCGCAACCCTGATCAAGTAATGACGAAACCAGCTAACAACACCCCCGCGCCCGACTTCACGCTCAAGGATGCAAATAGCAACGACTGGCGACTTTCGCACCAGCGCGGGAAAGTCGTCGTGCTGCTGTTTTATCCAGGCGATGAAACTCCGATCTGCACCAGACAGATGTGCTCGGTGCGCGATCGTTGGGACGACTACATCGCGACGGGCGCCGAGGTGGTTGGAATCTCTTCCGATTCGATCGAGTCGCACAAAAAGTTTGCGGAGCATCACCAACTGCCTTTGCGTCTGTTGTCGGATTCGGACGGCGCCGTTTCCAAGCTTTACGGTGCGAGGTCACTGATTCCGGGCAAGGTGGCGCGCTCGGTGTTTGTGATCGATGGGCAGGGAATTGTGCGTCACAGCGACGTGCGCCCGCTCGGCTTATTCAAGCCGAAGGATGATGATACGATTAGGGCGATTCGCGCAGCCAAATAGGTCCTATTAGTCCTATAGGACCTATAAAAGACCAGGAGGGACGAGATGCCAGACATCAAATGCACACATTGCGGGCAGAAGCGGCCGGGAATCGGATTCGCCCCATTTCCCAACGAGCTTGGCCAGCGCATCGCGGCGGAAATCTGCCAGCCATGCTGGCGCGACTGGTTGCAAAAGCAAACACAGATCATTAATCACTACGGCCTGGATCTCACCAGCCCCGACGCCCAAAACTTCCTCTTTGACAACATCAAAGGCTATCTCTTCGGCGACGCACCAAAAGTTGCGGAAATCGACACAACAAAAGAAGGAAGTGTTAAGTGGTAGCCATGAATATAGGTCCAATAGGACTTATAAGACCTATATGACCATTATTAAATCCTAAACCCCATCACCATCTGACCCGCCCTCCCGTTCGGCCCGCTGTTTGCTCACCCCCTTGGGAATGTTCATTTGCAAGGAGGATTTCGCTAAAGATGATACGCAGAACTACGGGACTTTTGGCCTTGGCCGCGTTTGCAGTGTTGTCACTGGGCTGTGACCAGACAACCAACACAAACGCGAACGTCAACGCCAATGCCAATCTGAACGCTAACAGGGCCACGCCCGCCGTGAACGCCAACGCCAACGTTAACGCTAACGCCAACACAACCACGGGCCGAGCTCCGACGCGCGAAGAATACGACCGCGACAGGGATCGCTACGCTCGCGAAGCACGTGAATCCGGCCGCACCGTCGGTAGCGGTGCAAACGATGGCTGGCTATGGGTGAAGACCCGCTTTGAGCTTGCCACCGCCGACGATCTACGCGACTCAACGATCAACGTCGACGTTGATAACGGTGTCGTAACACTGACTGGAACAGTCGCGAGCCAAGCCCAGAAAACGCGCGCGCAGAATGTTGCCAGGGGAGTCGAAGGCGTTACTAACGTCAGAAACAACCTGACTATCAGCACCGGTAACGCGAACGCAAACGCTTCACCGCGGGCCAACACCAACCGCTAGTAAACTAAACACGGATTGCACGGATCTTATTTAAATCCGTGCAATCTGTGGTTAATACTTCTTCCGCTCTTCCCCTCCAGACCATCTTTAGGCTAATCTTTCCACCACTTTCCTTTGCTTTCGCAACTCAAACGATGGGAATTTGGTTACTTATGCCAAAAGTCCGTGCGCGCCTTCTTGTCGCGTTGCTGGCGCTTTCGCTGGTACCGCTCTCTTTCAACTCCAACACGAGTGCGCAACGCAGCGCAATCGATACTTACGCTATCACTAACGCTCGCATCGTTACGGTTTCAGGACCGGTAATCGAACGCGGCACGGTGGTCATCCGCAACGGCTTGATCGCCGCTGCCGGCGCAAACGTCAACGCGCCCGCGGATGCGCGCGTGATCGACGGCGCCGGATTGACTGTCTATCCGGGTTTGATCGATGCACACACAAACCTTGCGATCCCCGAGCCATCGCCTTCGGGATCTCCGGGTGGTGGTCCCGGCGGATTTTTTGCACCGCCGCCGCCACCGAGACCGGGTGGTCCAAACTCCACTCAACCCGAGGGATTGCAACCTGAAGAGATGGTCGAAGACATGATCCGGCCGGGCGGCACCGAGATCGAATCGTGGCGCAGCGCCGGGATCACTGCGGCGCTCGCATCGCCGCGCTCGGGTATCTGGATGGGCCAGTCCGCCTTGATCAACCTGTCCGGCGAAACGCCGCAACAGATGATCGTGCGCTCGCCCGTTGCAATGCACGTCGGTTTTACGCCGCTGCGTGGTCAGTATCCCGGTTCGCTGATGGGCGTTATCGCGACTCTGCGACAGATGATGCTCGACGCGCAGCGCTATCGCGACTCGATGCAGATTTACGACCGGGCGCCGCGTGGCACGCGCCGTCCCGAGACTGATCGTTCGCTCGCGGCGCTTGTTCCCGTGATCGAAGGCCGCATGCCGGTCGTGATGCAGGCAAACAGTGAACGCGAGATAAACCGCGCGCTCGATCTCGCTTCGGAATTCAAACTCCGGTTGATCATCGCCGGTGGCCGTGAAGCGGATCGAGTTGCCCCGCGTTTGGCGAAACAGAACGTTCCGGTGTTGCTGTCGTTGAACCTGCCTCGACGCACGACCGTCGCGATGCCTGAGGCTGATCCCGAACCGCTGCGCGTGCTTCGCGATCGCGTAGAAGCACAACAAACGGCGGGCAAGCTCGTCAAAGCCGGCGTCCGTTTTGCGTTTCAGTCAGGCTCGTTGCAGAACGCGACGGATCTGATGGTGAACGCCAACCGGATGATCGAAAACGGTCTTCAAGCCACCGACGCGTTGCGCGCGTTTACGATCTGGCCCGCGGAGATCCTCGGTGTGCAGAATCAGCTCGGCTCGATCGAAGCCGGAAAGATCGCAAATTTGACCGTCACGCGTGGCGATCTTTTTGACCGCAACAGCCGTGTGGCCCATGTTTTCATCGACGGACGGCCCGTCGATCTCAGGCCTGCGCCGAGCGCCGATCGTGGTCGTACAAACTTAAGTGGAAGATGGTCGGTCAACGTCAACCTGGGCCAGGTCGAGAGGACGATCTGGTTGGATTTACAGCAGGAAGGAGATCGACTCACCGGTTCGATCGCTGGTCCATTCGGCGCAGGTGAGATCTCGAACGCGTCGACTACAAGCGCCGGTGAAGTTCGCTTTACCGTCGCGCTCAACATCGAAGGTCAAACGAGAGAAGCAACGTTTGCGGGCACGTTAGCAAACAATGAGATCCGCGGCAGCGTTACGATCGTGGGTTCCCAGCCCGGAACATTCACGGCCACGCGAGCCGGTCAGCCTAATTAATGTTAACTATGAAGAAATCGGGCGCCTCCAAGGAGTCGCCCATTTTCAACGGAGTCAATATGAAACGAATCATCGCCAAACTCCTCTTCGTCGCTATCGCCGCGGTTCTGTCGGCCAACGCGGTCCAGGCGCAGCAGAATTCGCCGGAAACTCTCATCCGCAACGCTACCGTGCTCACGGTCACGCGCGGCACGCTCGAGAACACAGACGTGCTGATCCGCAACGGCAAAATCGCGGGTGTCGGTAAAAACCTGAACGCATCCGCGAACGCGCGCATCATCGACGGGACCGGTAAATACGTGCTGCCGGGCATCATCGACGCGCATTCACATTCAATGCTCGACACGATCAACGAAGGCACACTCGCAGTGACTTCGATGGTGCGCACCGACGACGTGCTGAATCCAACTGACGTCGATCTCTATCGCGCACTCGCAGGCGGTGTCACGACATTGAACCTGCTGCACGGCTCAGCCAATCCGATTGGCGGGCTCAACAGTGTTGTGAAGATCAAGTATGGACGGCCCGTCAACGAGTTTCTTTTTCCCGGGGCGATGCCCGGGATCAAGTTTGCGTTGGGCGAAAACGTGAAGCAATCAAGCCGCCCAAACCAGCCCGGCGTCACGCGTCGTTATCCAAACACGCGCATGGGCCAGGAAGAAGTGATTCGCGATGCGTTCACGCGCGCGCGTGATTACAAGCGTGCATGGGACGAGTATCGCGCCGACAAAGGCAAGAACAAGGACGCGATTCCGCCGAGAAGAGATCTGCAACTCGAACCGCTCGTCGAGATCCTCGAAGGCAAACGTTACGTTCACGCTCACTGCTACATCGCGAGCGAGATCCTGATGCTGATCAATCTCGCTGACGAGTTTGGCTTCAAGATCAAAACGTTCCAGCACGTGCTCGAAGGTTACAAAGTGGCGAAAGAGATCGCTGCGCACGGCGCCGGCGCTTCGATCTTTGCCGATTCGTGGGGCTACAAGATCGAAGCCTACGATGCGATCCCTTACAACGCGGCGATCATGACGCGTGCGGGCGTAGTTGTTTCCATGAACTCAGACTCGGATGAGCGTGCGCGCCGGTTGAACATCGAAGCTGCAAAAGCGATGCACTGGGGTGAGCTCACAGAAGAACAGGCCCTCAAGCTCGTGACGTTGAATCCGGCGATTCAACTCGGCATTCAGGATCGTGTCGGTTCGATAGAAGTGGGCAAGGATGCTGACCTCGCGATCTGGAATGGACATCCGTTTAGCGTCTATTCGCGTGTTAATACGACTTTCGTCGACGGCGTAGTTTTCTTTGACCGCGATCAGGATCTCGCGCGCCGCCCTGACCTCGCGAAAGAACGCGCAACACTCGAGCAAGCCGAACCGAATAAACCACCGGCACAAGGCCAGTCGCCAACGGGCCCGCGCCGTCGCCGGCCTACACATGAAGGTGGAGAGGAAATCGAGGAAGAGAAGCCATAGCTCGTCGGTCAAATATAGGTCCTATAGGTCCTATAGGACCTATTTCAACTCGGAGAATAGGGAGATGATCAAAGTTCTAGTGGCAATAATCGTTTGTGCCGGTTCGGTGTTGGCCCAGCAGATCGGAAATCCCACCACGCAGCAGGGTGTGATTCCTCCACGTGGCACATTTGCGATTCGCAACGCGCGCATCGTAACCGTCAGTGGTCCTGATATCGAAAACGGCACCGTCGTGATTCGCGATGGAAAAATCGCAGCCGTGGGCGCCGGCGTTTCGGTTCCAGCCGGCGCACAAACGATCGACGGAAGCGGCTTGTCTGTTTATCCCGGAATGATCGACGCCGGCACGAACATGGGACTCGTCGAAGTTCCGCAGGGTGCGAACGGCACTGTCGATACTTCCGAAGTAGGCGATCTGAACCCGAATGCGAAAGCACTCACCGCAGTGAATCCGCATAGTGCTCACATCGCCGTAACGCGCGTCGAAGGGATCACCACCACGTTGACCGCGCCAACCGGCGGCTTGATTTCCGGCCAGGCCGCTTTGATCAACCTGCTCGGCACGGCGCAAAGAGAGATGGCCGTCGTTCCAAATTTCGCGCTCGTGATCAACTACCCGCGCATCGGCGGTGGCGGCGGTGGTTTTGGTGGTTTCCAGCCACCGGCAAACCTCTCAGAAACGTTGACGGCTAACGAGCGTCGCGTCGAAGAGATTCGAAAAATGTTGCGTGACGCCGAGGCATACGGTCGCGCGCAGGATGCGTATGCGAAAGACAAATCGTTGCCGCGTCCCGATCGAAACGTTGTTCTCGAACCGCTGATTCCATACGTTCGCGGCGAGCAGCCGGTGATCTTCCGCGCGGATCGCGAAGCCGAAATTCGTGGCGCCATTCGCTTTGCCGAAGAGATGAAACTCAAACCGATCATTCTCGGCGGCAACGATGCGTGGAAAGTGGCGAGTTTGTTGAAAGAGAAGAACGTGCCCGTAATCCTGACCGGCGTGTTCTCGCTGCCGAGCCGTGAAGACGATGCTTACGACGTGCTTTACGAACAACCGGCGAAACTTCAGCAGGCCGGCGTTCGTTTCGCTATTTCCACCGGCGACGCGGGCGCGGAAGTGCGAAATCTGGCGCAATACGCAGGCATGGCGGCGGCTTTTGGGCTCTCAAAGGCCGACGCGGTGAAGTCAGTGACGCTCTATCCCGCGCAAATCATGAACGTTGCAGACCGTTTAGGCTCGATCGAGGCGGGAAAGATGGCGAATCTCGTCGTCACTGATGGAGATTTGCTCGAAATTCGCACCCGCATACGATATTTGTTCATAGATGGGCGTCCGGTGGTGTTAAGCAGTAGACACACCGAATTGAACGAAGCATTCAAGAATCGGAAGTAAGAATATATTTAGCCGCGGATTTACACAGATTTACACGGATCGATCCGTGTCATCCGTGTAATCTGTGGCCCGTTCTAAGGAGGATTTTCCTTGTTTACACATTTTCTACGCGGCGCTGTGCTCATCGCCTGCATCGCGATCCTCTCAACCGCAGCGTATTCCCAGACAAAATTGCTGCGATTCCCCGACATCCGGGGTGACCGCGTCGTCTTCACATACGCCGGAGATCTCTGGACCGCGCCGTCAACCGGCGGTTCCGCCATTCGTTTAACCTCGCACGCCGGCGTCGAGCTTTTCGGGAAATTTTCTCCTGACGGAAAGTGGATCGCCTTCACGGGCCAGTATGACGGCGACGAGCAGGTTTACGTCGTGCCGACATCAGGCGGTGAACCACGGCAACTGACGTTTTATCCCGCGCGCGGCCCGCTTGCGCCGCGGTGGGGCTGGGACAACCAGGTGTATGGCTGGAGCCGCGACGGCAAGCGGATCATTTTCCGATCGCAGCGCGACTCCTGGTCACTGCCCATCGCGCGCTTGTATTCAGTCTCAGTCGATGGTGGTCCGGCGACCGCGTTTCCAATGCCAACCGCAGGTTCCGGAGACTTGTCTCCTAATAACGATGAGATCGTCTACTCGCCGCAGTCGCGCGACTTCCGTTCCGAGAAACGTTACGGCGGCGGCCAGGCGAACCAGCTTTACATCTTCAATCTGAAGAGCAACGCTGCGAAGCGCATCTCTGAAGGACCGCGAGCCACTCGCGATGCGATGTGGATTGGCGACACGATCTTCTTCAACTCCGATCGCGACGGCCACTTTAATCTTTACGCATACAGCACCGCGAACGGCAGGACCACGCAGGTAACGAGCAACAGGCCGTGGGACGTGCGTTGGCCCAGCTCAGACAATGAAGGCCAGATCGTTTACGAGTTGAACGGCGAGTTGCAGGTGCTCGATGCAAAGACGAAGAAGAGCACGCCGATCTCGATCAACGTTCCGGATGAAGGCAATTCCCGCAGGCCGAGTCGAGTGGCGGCGGGAAACCTGATCGAGTCGGTGGGACTGAGTCCGAAAGGTGAGCGCGCATTGTTCACCGCGCGCGGCGACATCTTCACCGCGCCGATTGAAAAAGGTCCGACGCGAAACTTGACGGATTCATCGGGCGCGCATGACAAGTGGCCCGCCTGGTCGCCTGATGGTTCGCAGATCGCGTTCATCTCGGACAAGAGCGGCGAGGAAGAGCTTTATCTCGTGCCGCAGGACGGTTCGAAACCTGCCGAGCAGATCACAAACGGCGGGACGGCCATGCGATATGGGCCCGAATGGGCGCCGGATGGAAAACGAATCGCGTTCAGCGACAAAGAGGGAAAACTTTACGTTCTCACGCTCGCCGATCGGAAGATAGTTGAAGTGACCGACACGCCGCGCGGTCAGATTCGCGATTACACGTGGTCGCCACGAGGAAACTTCCTCGCGTTCACCATGGCAAATCAGAACCAGTTTTCGTCGGTGTTCATCTGGAGCGCTACTGACGGGCAACTGCGTCGCGTCTCCGACGACTTCTTCAACTCTTACAATCCTGCATGGGATCCGCAGGGCAACTATCTCTACTACTTGAGTGACCGGGAATTTGCGCCGCAGCTTTCGAACATCGAATTCAACTTCGCAACGAATCGCCCCACTTACATCTACGCGCTCGCGTTGCGTAAAGACGTGAAGCATCCGTTTCCGCCGGAGAGCGACGAAGTAACGATCGCGAAGACGGAAGAACCGAAACCTGCGGGCTCGCCCGCTGACAAGCCTGCGGAAACGCCTTCGCCGGCAGCCGCAGCTCCAGCCGAGTCGCCTAAACCTGATGCAGTGCCGAAACCACCGGCAACTATGACGATCGACTTCGACGGTATTTCAGAACGCGTCGCGCGCGTGCCGGTTGGAGCGGACAACTACTTTGGACTATCAGCCAAGACCGGACACCTGCTTTACGTCATCGGCGGCGCGGGTTACTACGGCCGCCAGGGCGATCGAACCCCGTCGCTGCGTATCTATGCGATGAAGGAACGCAAGGAAACGACGCTCGTCGAGGACATGCGTGGTTATGTTCTTTCTGACGATGGTTCGAAAGTGCTCGTGGCCCAGGGACCCGGCTGGAACCTCTACGACGCCACGCCGCAGGGCGAAAGATCGCGCAAAGCCGTGGCGACGTCAGGTTTGTATGTCGATCGCGTCCCGGTCGAAGAGTGGAACCAGATCTTCAATGAAGTTTGGCGACGTTATCGCGATTGGTTCTACGTTTCCAACATGCACGGTTTCGACTGGGTCGCGCTGCGCGAGCAGTACAAGCCGTTGTTGAAATACGTGGCCCATCGTTCGGATCTGAACTACGTCATCAGCGAGATGATCTCCGAGCTGACGGTGCAACACGCATACATCGAGGGTGGTGATTTTCAAACTCCGCCACGCCCGCGTTACGGACTGGCCGGCGCGCGCTTTGAGTTGGACCAGCAGGCAGGACGTTATCGCATCTCGCGGATCTTCACCGGACAGAATTCGGAAGATATTTATCGCTCGCCGTTGACGGAAGTGGGCGTGAATGTAAGCGTCGGCGATTACGTGCTGGCGATTGACGGCGAAGAGTTGAAAGCGAATGACGATCCGTATCGTCTACTGCGAAACAAAGCCGACAATCCGGTGCAGTTGACAGTCAACAAGACTCCGTCGATGCAGGGCGCGCGCACGGTGTCATATCGCCCGATCACGGACGAGCAAAACTTGATCTATCTCGATTGGGTTGCGCACAACCGCGAGAAGGTAAGCAAAGCGACGAACGGCCGCGTTGGTTACCTGCACGTTCCCGACATGGGCGCCAACGGAATTCGCGAGTTCATCAAGTGGTACTACCCGCAGCTTAAAAAGGAAGCACTGATCGTGGACGTTCGCGCGAATGGCGGCGGCAACGTCTCGCGCATGTTGATCGAGCGTTTGCGGCGAAAGGTGCTGGCGCTCAACTATTCGCGGACCAACGACGATGCAAACACCTACCCTGACGGCGTGTTCATTGGACCAATGGTCGCAATGCTGGATGAGAACTCTGCTTCAGACGGCGACATCTTCCCGGCGATGTTTCGCGAGGCCGGACTTGGACCACTAATCGGTAAGCGTTCGTGGGGTGGCGTGGTCGGCATTGTGAACCGCGGGCAACTGATCGACGGCGGTGTCGTGAATGTTCCTGAGTTTGGGTTCACGAACAAGAACGGCGAGTGGATCATCGAAGGGTATGGTGTAGATCCGGATATCGAGGTGGATAACGATCCGCAGTCAGTGATTGCCGGAAAGGATCCGCAACTCGAACGTGCGATCGCGGAAGTGATGGCGAAGCTGAAAGCTCCAGTGAAGCTGCCGCCGAAGCCCGCGCCGCCGGTCAAAACGATCGACAGCCGCTCCACTTCTCGAAGTAATTAACACGGATTCGGGATTGGCAGGATAGACGCGGATCTATCCTGTCAATCCTGCAAATCTTGTCAATCCTGTCTAGCCTTTGTGTTGCCAGCAGCGTCCTGGTTCCTTCACGCGCCGGGAACAAGGCTTGCCCTTCTTCGTTCTTGCTCCACACGTATAGGTCTTCTCCTCGATTATTGGAGCTGGCGCTGCTGACGCGTCTGGCGCCGTTGAGCTCATCGTTCTCTGAATGACGATCGGCGGTGGTTCGCGTTTAGATATCCGCCCAATCAAAATCCCGAGAATCACAAGCGCCACGGCCGCAATTCCGCGCCGAAAATTTGGACGGTAACTCGTGAGGAACGACAAAGTTTCCGCATTATAGACCATACCCGGCAAAGCAACCGATTCGCCCCCGCAGGCGTCCGAAATCAGCACGTTTGAAAAAGTAATCAGTCGCGGGCATACTTTGCAGGCCGATTTCCCATGCGATACCAAAAACTCCTTCACTTAACGTTAATTGTTGCGTTTTTGGCTGTATTTGCGATCGTTTCTGCGAGCGCGCAGGAGCCCGACGACGAAGTCATTCGCACCGACACGTCCCTCGTGCAGTTAAACATCGGTGTGGTCGACAAGCAGGGGCGCGCTGTGACTTCGCTCACCAAAAACGACTTCGTAATTTACGAAGATGGAGTGAAACAGTCGATCGAGCTTTTTGAACCTGCTCAGGCGCCGTTCAGCCTCGTGTTGCTGCTCGATATGTCAGGCTCCACGATCACGTTTCGGCCGCAGTTGAAACTCGCGAGCCAGCGCTTTCTCGACGCGCTTGCGCCCGAGGATCGCGTTTCGGTTATTCAGTTCAATGCGGAAGTTAAGTCGCTGACCGGGTTTTCTAACGATCGTGGGAAGACGGCTTACGCGATCGAGATTGCGAACGGCCATGGCGAGACGCATTTTTATAAAGCGTTGCGATATGCGTTGAAGGAGTTGGAGAAGGAAGGCAAACGACGCAAAGCGATCGTGGTGCTAACTGATGGTCTCGACACGCACCTCCGCAATTCGGATCGTGCGAGTTTGACGAAGGCGCAAACTGACCAGGAAGCACTTGCGACGATCAAACCGGATCAGAGCGCGGAGTTGAACGCCGTGCTCGCGTCGGCCGACCGCCAGGGCGTCACGATCTATCCGCTTGCATTGCCTTCAGGCGATCCGAAGAGACTGGCGTTGCCGACGCCGAACATCATCGGCATCTACGCCGCGGCGCGTGCTCGTTTGCAATCGCTCGCGGATCGTACGGGCGGACGTTTGAACGAGATCAATCGTTTGCAATACATGGCCCAGCTTTATCGTGAGGTGGCGGCGAATTTGCGAACGCTCTACACGCTTGCGTACCAGGCTAAGGGCGAACGTCCGCGTGGCAAGTGGCACGAGATCAAGGTCGAGGTAGCGCAGCCGGATCTGACGGCGCGTACCAAGCCGGGATACTTCGCACGTTGAGGTTTGAGGCGCGTTTTACTATTTCGCGCTCAGCATTTACTATTACAGGCTTCGCACCCGTAGCTCAGCTGGATAGAGTACCTGACTACGAATCAGGGGGTCGCACGTTCGAGTCGTGCCGGGTGCACCAGCAGGATCAAGAAGTTAGGGCGTCCGCTTTGGACGCCCTTTTCTAATTGTGCGCCTATAGTGCGCTGTTGAGTCGGCACAGGTACTCGCACCTGCCGCGGGAACTTAACCGACATTGACTTTGGCTTGAACGCGCTCGTATAGTCTCGACCACTGGCTTGGGCCTCTATTGAATCCTCCGAACTTTGTCAGGCCGTGCCTGCAAACTCAAGCTACCCTCGCTCCTTCTACAGCAAACAACCCTTGGAGGGGTTAAGTCTATGAAGAAGAACGCAAAAATTCTCAGCAGGTGGTTTCTTTTAACTACAATCGGTGTAGTTTCGTCTGTAATAGCGGTGGGTATTTACACGCGGGCGTCAAATCATCAGAAAACGCAAAAGGAACACCCTCGCACCTATGAAGCGGCTAAAGTAACAGCCGCGCCCGAAGTCACATCTACAGTTAAAGGACTTGAGATAACGGGCGTTAGCTTGATTAACCAAGGTACGCCTGAAGCAG
Organism: Pyrinomonadaceae bacterium; assembly: GCA_036280855.1. Classification (GTDB taxonomy): domain Bacteria; phylum Acidobacteriota; class Blastocatellia; order Pyrinomonadales; family Pyrinomonadaceae; genus PSRF01. The sequence goes on from DASUPZ010000328.1 coordinate 14,688, forward strand.
CAGTGGCCATCGACGTAACCAACAAGCGTGATGAGGACGTTATGGCATTGGATTTTATAGCAGGTAAAACTACTTACAGCGGTTTAGCGATTGATGGTTTGTTGCAAGAGGATAATCCCCTGGTGATCATTCCGCGTCACAGTCTAAAGACGTTTACCTGGTCTCTCGGCGCAATCATGGAACGAGAAACGATTTCACTTGCTGCGGCCGTTTTCGCAGACGGAAAGGAGGAAGGAGATAAACGTTCCCTCAATGGTATCAAGAAAGCACGCGAGAAATTTCAGCAGAAACAACGTGAAGCAAAGGCTAAGAACGGAGGTCCGCAATGAAACAGAAACTCATCATTGCATGTTCGGCCACCGTTTTCACTATTGCATTGGCAATCAGCATTGCTGCCCATTGCGGTAGCACGTGGGTAACGCAAGCGCCGACATTCGGGCCTACTCTCGGATTTAATGGCTGTACTGTTGGCTCAAATCCAACAACGACTAGCAAATCAGTTACCACGACAATACATTGGACTGTCGGTCCACCTCTAACCGTGGTGATTACAGATTCGGGCATGAACAAAGCGGTTGGCACCAACACCTGCGTGAGGTGCTTTCCAACATTCGAGGCACCTCAATGGATCGACCTTGGAAATGGAACTACTGAATGGAGGCAACTCACTTGGCAACAAGTTGTTGACGGAGCGAACTCCTGTATGGAACTGACATCCAGAGGTCCTATCAATCACCACTTTGGCCGAAACTGTAACGTAGGCGAAGAACAATGTGAACAGGAATTTAACTGGTCATGGAACTTCACGAGTAGCACATGCGAAGAGCCGGGAGGAGGAGGGGGTTGGTGCCCATTTTTTCCTCAATATCCGTGTGAACAGGGAATGTATTGGGACACTACAACTTGCGAGTGTGAATTTGATCCGTCTCCGATTTTGGTGGACATAGCTGGCGACGGGTTCAAGCTGACGGACAACAGCCGAGGAGTCCACTTCGACCTCAATAGTGACGGAATGGCAGAAAAGCTCTCATGGACCAGCCTTGCATCAGATGATGCCTGGCTTGCTTTGGATCGGAACGGCAACGGCACAATCGACAATGGAAGAGAGCTGTTTGGTAATTTTACGGCGCAACCTGAACCGCCTTCAGGTGAAGAAAGAAACGGGTTCCTCGCCTTGGCGGAGTACGACAAGGCTGCTAATGCCGGCAACGGCGATGGCGTGATAACAGAAGCCGACGCAATTTTTAGTTCCTTGCGTTTATGGCAAGATGTAAACCACAACGGGATTTCGGAAGCTGGGGAGTGGTTTCCACTGCAATCGGCCCAAGTTACAACACTCGAGTTAGGGTACAAGCCGTCCAAGTATACGGATCAGTACGGAAACGAATTTCGTTATCGAGCAAAGGTCCAGGATACAAATAAGGCGCAGGTTGGCCGGTGGATGTGGGATATTTTTCTAGTTCGAGCTCGCTGAAAGTCTCCTACGAACCCGACAGGGGGAATGGTTAGCTGGTCGGCAAGGGTGTCCATCGCGAGGTGGAATCTGAAGGGAAGCCGCAGGCAAAGCGCTGGCTCGACGAACAGAAATCGCATATGAGGCATGCAATCTGGAGGGGGAAGAGCTGCAACTTTGCTTTGAGCTACTGTCGTTGAGAGACGGCGGGATGAAGTTGCAGAAGTCAGCCGAGGGCATAGTAAGTTCATTTCGACCGGACGGAAGGCCCGAACATGAAGTAACGGAACCGAGACTCAAGTTTCGCTTAGACAGTCCATCACCCCAAGCGTTCGCTAAAAATGAAAGGGCGTCACCGAGTTCCGATTCGGCAACGCCCTGCTCAGAAACGCTAAGAAGCAATCACTTGTCCGTTTTGAGTTTGCGCCGGACTGCCCCAGCCACCCCGATTAGACCAGTCCCTAACAACAGCATGCTCGCAGGTTCAGGGATTTCAGGTTGGTCACCAGACGTGCCTACATCGCTACCGCCGCTGCCTGCCGCCCCTGGTACATTCTGAAACCTTACGAAGATGGCGTTGCAAATTTCTTCCTCGGTAAAGCCAGTGAAGGCTGCACCGCTAACAGTAAATGACGCACTCTCACCGGGTAGCAATCCAAGATTTACCTGACCGCCCGCGAAACCGCTGCCAGTGATGAAAGCGAAATCCAGGACCACCGGAGGCGGACTGCCAAAGCCGTGCGGTACTGTGCCAAGTGCCCCATCATCGAAGGTGAAGTCCGATGACAAACTCGGCGCTTGCGATCCTGTGAACCCGTTTAGGCCTGAAGGACTTGCATTTCCGCGTGGCGGTAAGTCGAAGCCAATCGCGGTGATAGTTGAAGTTGACCCCGGCGTGGTGATTGCCGAAGTGTTGGTAATGGTAAACGTAAACGTGTTGGTTTGGGAGTTAAACTCACACACCACGGTGGCCGTGGAAAAAGCCCCCGACTCAACCCCGGCAACGTTGATAGTGTCCGCATTGACCGTGGCCGCACTCAACACAATCAGAGCAAAAAGAGACAATACAACGCTTTGAACCCGCCTTATTTGAAACATGGGACACCTCTTGTTGTACGGACAGATTTGAAATTGTTTGTACCTGCGGGGCATGAGAGAGTCAGGGCAGTTCCTGCCAAACAAACTGGCAGTTCTCCTAACTGTCAACCGCCGAGTGCTCGTATTCTGCGATTCGGCTGTCTTTCTGCCCTCGTAAGTCCCTGCGCTTCACCCGCGCTCAACTGCGACGCAGAAGTGGCCGTTGTGCAGGACAGTTGATTAAAAGTTGCAATAGGACTTCGCTTTCAAGTTTGCGAGTGATTTGTGCGTCAACTGAATTCCAGAAGGCGACACAGGGCAGTACCGTAACAAACAAAATTCCGCTACAATCTGACGCAGGAGCACTCAGGAACACGCAGCAATAGTGGATTGTTTTGACTACGAATCAGGGGTCGCACGTTCGAGTTGTGCCGGGTGCACCAGCAGGATCAATGAATTGCGGGCAGTCATTGCTGGCTGCCCGTTTGAATTTGTAGTGTCACAGGAGTTGGCAGTTCAGATATGACAATTGGTGAAACTGTAAGTGAGCAGGAGAACTTGCGTGCTTTGGGGAGCGGGTCGGTATTCCAGAGCTTCTGGATAGGTGGCTTCGAGTGCTCGACGCACCGGCTGCCGCGGCGAAAAGGCATGGGACGCTTCGCCGGAACCCGCCTCGACCTCATCGAGTCAACGCGACACGATGAGTTTGCTCTCGAGGATTACACGCGGCTTCAGCAGGCCGGCATACGCACCGCTCGCGATGGTACGCGCTGGCACCTGATAGAGCAGGCGCCCTCCCGCTACGACTTTTCGAGCCTCGTTCCGATGCTGCGCGCGGCGCGCGAAACGCAAACACAGGTCATCTGGGATCTGTTTCACTACGGCTGGCCCGACGGGCTAAACATCTGGGGCGGCGCTTTTGTCGACCGCTTCGCACGTTTCGCACGCGCCACCGCAAGCGTCATCCTCGAAGAGACTGGTGGCCCAATCTACGTCACGCCTGTAAACGAGATCTCGTTCGTGTCGTGGGGCGGCGGAGACGCGGGATTCCTGAACCCGTTCGGCAGGCGTCGCGGCGCAGAACTCAAGGCCCAACTCATACGCGCGGCGATCGCCGCGATCGAAGCAGTGCGCGAAGTTGATCCGGGCGCACGCATCTGCCACGCAGAACCGATCATCCACATCGCCGTCGATCCTGATTACCCGGGGGAAGCGCCCGCCGCCGAAGCTTACCGGCAGGCGCAGTTTCAGGCGTGGGACATGCTCGCCGGCAGAGTTTGTCCTGAGCTTGGCGGGCGTTTGGACTATCTCGACCTCCTCGGCGTTAACTACTACTCAAACAACCAGTGGATCCACCAGGATCCGCACGTGCCGCGTTCGCGGCGTCGCCAGGACGTACTGCTGCCGCCGTCGCACCCGCTACACCGGCCGATCCGCGAAATAATCGGCGAAGTTTACGAGCGATACCAGAGGCCCGTCTTCATCGCGGAAACAGGCATCGAGGGTGAGGCGCGGCCGTCATGGTTGCGTTACATAGGTCAGGAGGCACGCGCCGCTTCGGCTGCGGGTGTTCAACTCGAAGGTTTATGTCTCTACCCGATTATCGACTACCCGGGCTGGGGTGACGATCGTCACTGCTACGCAGGCCTGTGGGGCTACGCTGACGACGAGGGCCATCGCGAGATTTACGAACCGCTCGCCGGTGAACTATCACATCAGCAGCAACTGTGGGAGGTCCAGCGTCGCGATCACCTTGCGGTTGAGGAAGCCGTGAACGTCGATAAGCTCGACGAAGCCGCGCGGCAATCGGACGTCGCCGCGCAGCGCAGCCGCACCAAGCGCAGGGAGTGACTTCAGTTTGTTGTGTCGAGAGTGTTGAAGATCACTTCATTATCTTTATGACGCGAAGGCAGGTGTCGTTTCAGCGGCTCGTGCAACCGTAGCCAATCGACGTTGCCAGAATGGCGCGTTGGGCCAACGCTGCTCCAGGCCGTAGTAATCGGCGCGTTTCAACAGGTATGACGTACACTCATCGTCGCGGTCAGACTCATAGCGCGGGATCGCTGTTTCGTCGCCGGCAAAAGTAGACAACACGGCTGAGGCCGCGGCCTTTGCAGTTCGCAACGCACGCAGTACGCCGCTTCCCGAAACCGGATCGACTGCGAGTGCCGCATCTCCGACTGCAAGCCATCTTCTCCGATCGCCATCCGCACGACGTAATCGCTGGCTTACTGCCGAAAACGCGCTTGGCCCCCACTTCAATTCACAACCGTCGACACTGGCGCGCGTCAACACAGCGCGGTCCAGTGCGTTCTGCCACTCCGGCAACTCTTTCGTATGTTGCGTGTTAACAAGATCACCATCCGTCAGCAACACTGCAACGGAACTTCCAGCGCCGGCGGGCGACGAGTACCACCAGCCGTCGCTTGTCGTTTCTACAAGCGTGTAGCAGTTCGCATCTGATTGCGCGTTTTCAAACTGCGCGGCAATCGCAACGAGACGATCAAACATGATCGACGCCGCACCGAGTTTGCGCGCTACGGTCGCCTTACGGCCAGTTGCGTCAATCACAAAATCAGCACTCACTTGCTCGACTTGATCCGGATCTTCGACGCGCGAAAAACTCAGCACCGCACCGCCATTCGCTTCAGCAACATAACGATCTACCTGCGTGCCAGGCTCCAGGTGCGCGCCGGAACGAACAGCACTTTCGGCCAGCATGCGATCGAATGCGAGTCGATCAACGTGCCAGCCGCACAGGTACGGATTGAGCAGGTGCGACTGGGCCTCCGCGAGCGGAGCGCCCCACGCACTGCGAGTCCCATACGAAGGAAGCGGTTTTAGATCGAGAAATTCCTGCCAGACGCCGAGTTTAGTCAGCAGTGGTTGAACAGACGGCGCCAGAGTTTCACCGATGCGTGGCCGATCGAAGTGCGAGCGTTCGAGCAACACCACGCTGCAACCTGCCTGCACCAGCCAGTGCGCGACCGCGGCGCCGGCTGGACCAGCACCCGCGATCGCGATGTCGTAATGCGTTTTCACTGGCTAACCTCGCCGGCAGTTGCAGAAACTCTCCACGCATTTGCGTGCCTGGTCCAGGCTGACGCCAAACTCGCGCAACCGTCGCTCGAGTTCCGGACTGATCACGCCTTCGCGTAGCAAACACATCAGCAGTCTGCACGTACAGTCGCCACGATGATCGCCGGGCTCACCGCCGGGATCGCGGCTCGGTTGGTCGTGAGGATCCACGACCAGGTCTCCGCGCCAAACTGGAGCGGTCAATGTTCTCTCGCGTGTGAACGGCTCGCCGTGAGATGTCTTGCCCCGGGCGATAACACGCATGCGGTAGACACCTGCTTGCGCAGCGGTTATAGCGCCGGCGAACTCGCCCCCTTCGATTTCGGTCATCGGTACAGTTACGGTCGTGTCGTTTGGCCTTGTGACTTCCATCCACGCGCTTGCGGCATTCTCGAGAGGAATTCCGGATTGGGCCAAAGTTGCAAACACTTCCACGCGCGCCCCCGGTTCAAAGCTCGTCTGTTTGAAGAACGCACGCAGCGAGATGTTGGAGTAAGCATGAACTATCAAGCTGTACGGCGCTGATTGCTGGTTCACCGCGGCCGCCACCCGGCGGTTCGAAGCGCCGGCAGCCGGATCAAGCCGCGCGGCCGCGAGCATGTTGGCCCGCCGCAACTGAGCCAAACCCGTTGTTACAGCTGGTCTGCGAGGGCGTTGCGGAGCCGCAAACATTCCACGAATGATGGAACGATCCACGCCCTGTGGTGATCGACTCGGCTCTAACTGCGGCCGCCCAATCTTTAGTAAAGCATGCCAGGTTCCACCACCATCAAATCGATTGGGCTCGAGTTCAGTCGGCAGCACGAGCCGGTAGTAAGTTACGCCTTCGGAGATGACAAAGCGCATGCCTGGATCCGACATAGCACGCCACGGTTCAAGCAGAAATCCGTTGGGAGTTTGTAAACGAAAGTCGACGATCTTAGTGTTGGGAGTAAGCAGAATCACGTCGACACCGGCGTCGCCGGCAGTCAATTGAAACGGCACACGCTCGACGCGCCCGGTCGTAACCCGGCCGCTGGGATCGAGCACGATCTCGGCATTGCTGATGCCTGCGAGTATTTGCAGGAAATACTTCTGCAGGAGGAAGCGATTGTCCTGATCGATTGGCCCAGTGATCAATAAGTAGCCGCCGTTGTTACCGGAGATATTTTGCAGTGCGGGCACGCTGATGTTCTGTGGCTTGCCCAGGCCGACCGCATAAGTAAACTCGTTGATTTCCGCAGCCACGTCCGCGATCATGCGCGGGCTGTTCTCCACGCCGTCGGTGAGCACCACCAACGACTTCACATCAAACGGATCGGAGGTCGCGTTCAGGATGCCACGACCTTCGAAAATGCCATCGCCGATCGATGTTGCACCGGTAGGGTTGAGTCCCGCACCGTTAATGGTATCTTTCGTGTTGTTTCGATTGATGTCTGAAAGACCACCTGCCCCGAGAGTTACAACAGGTTGCAGCATTTGAGAATTCTCGTTGAACCGCACCACACCCACGGCGTCGCCTTCGAGCATCACATCCACGAAGATTGAAGCAGCCTGCTGAAGCGACTTGTGTTTGGTTTGGCCATTACCTGCATCCTCCGACATGCTTCCTGACCGGTCCAGCACAAGTGCGGTTGCTGCTGTTTTACGAGCCACAGTGTTTCCGTCAATAGTGACGGTCCAACTTTGTGTACCGGTTGAATCCTGGATCGTAACGGTTTGCTGTGGCAGCACGTCGCCCGCGGCGCTGGTACGATAAATCACCCAGAAACGTGCGGACGCTACCGAGTTACCTGCAGTTGGACCAACTGTTACCGACGTGTTGAAAGCAACCAGTTGCGGATGAGCAGGCCCGCCCATCGGCGCGTATTGCAGCGTGACTGCGGTCGCCGGCGAGATCACGTCGAAGCTGATCGCGAGCACCGCCTCGCGCATGATTCCCATTGGACCTGTTGGTACGTCCTGGAAGTTAAGAGCCGGAGTGAGCAGCGTGATGGTTGGCGTATCGCATACTTCTACTTCGACGTTTTGTGCTCCCTGTCGCACGACGAACCCGAGCGTGTTCCATTTGTTGACCATGTCCATCGCACTGGGGGCGTTTCGATCCCATCTTAGCGGCGTTCCTGTTCCCTGCTGAATGACATCGTTAGGACGAGGTACGGGCCACCAGTTATCGGCACACGCCTCAAAGTCGGCCTGCCAGGGAAGCGCCATTACGAGGGTCAGATCCCCCGGCGCGACTGCCGAGTGACTGAGTCGAAAAGGTTCGACGTAGTTTGAAATCACCAGCACCGGACGTTGAGTGTCGTCAAGACCACCTGTTTCGATGCCGGGAAGAAATGCGGCGCCGACACAGGCTTCGAGCGCTGAGCGATCCATCCCTTGCGGAGTTACAGCCGGCTCTGGCGCAGGTACGCCGGCCCAGTCGTTCGTATAATCGTCATCGCGCCAACGCTCCATGTGGTCATACTGGGTCGCGGTCAGGCGATCGTCACCAGTCCCTGAATCATTGATCTGAGGCATGTTGCCGCCGCCGCCACCTGGGGCTTTGAGCTTATTGAAGATCGCGTTTCGTAGCGCGTCACTCGTAACTGGATCGGGCCAGCTATGATTTGGGAAGACACTCTCAACCCATCTCGTATCGCGGGCGCGTTGCAGAACCGGAAATACATCGTTGGTGTAGGAGGTGGTGGTGGGCGCGGGTAGAAGGCCGCCGTCGATCATCGCGTGAAGAATGCGATCGTATAACGTGATTACACTTTGCTGGTGAGGTGCGTACTTCGGCGGCGCGACGATTACCCAGGCGCCCACCACGGGCGGGGTCGAATTATCCGATCGGAGTTTGATAGTTGCAGTGACTGGTCCATCCGAGACGTCATCGTACCAATCGTCGTTGATCCAGAAATGTCCGATGCCGGTACCCAACGGTGAAGCGGATTTGCCATGACCTCCCAGGACGAGCAGGTGGTTGTCAGTGTCGCTGCGGATCTCGCCTAACGGCACCTTTGTTACTGGTGCACCTGAAAACCGGATCTCCCCGTTATTAAACAACTCGCGCTGGTTTGGACCAGACAGCGTGCGACTGCCGGGATCGATAGTAAGGTCTCCGGCACTCTCGCTGTTTCCTCGGTCGGGATGAGCTGCCTTTTTGTTCACGAGGTGGACGGTCCACGTGATCTCGGCGTCGGCGTCGTTGATCTCCTGCACGGTGCCGTCGTCGTCATCATGGGCGAAAATCCTGAACCGCGCGGCCTGCCGTTTAATTCGGCACTGCGCGTCTTTGAAACCGCCTGGAGGGTTGGGCTCCTCGTCGACGCGTTCGGGTCCGATAAAAAAATCGTCGGGGCTGTCGCCGACGCGTGCGATTCCTATTGCGGGATGGATCTTGTAAACGATTGCCATGTTGACTCCGTTCGAAAGTGAGAATGAACTGCGGGCTAGCTCACACGGGTAGCTAGCGAATTCTGGAAGCGCGACTGAGAGAATTCGGCCTCGATGGCTGAATGCGTCTTCAACCTGTATGTCTGAAGGCGCACGTTTTGTTAGACAGAATCATTTGAGACTTGACTGTTGTCGCGAAAAGCTCGAAAGTCACCGCGAATGAGTCTCAGCTTACGAACGCTAACGCGGCGCTGGATGCCGCTCAATATCAAGAGATCGTTTCAGCAACTGCTTCTCGGCTACGATTCTTACGCCCCGTCATTCTCATCCGCGGGCGAAGACATGATCCTTCGCCACATTCTCGGCTCCGACAAGATGAGCGGTTTTTACATCGACGTCGGCGCTTTTCATCCGACGCTTTTTTCAAACACTTACTTTTTCTATCTGAACGGCTGGCGGGGAATTAACGTCGAAGCGCGACCGGGCAGTAAGACTCTGTTTGATAAAGTGAGACCTCGCGACGTGAACCTGGAAGTCGGAGTTTCGCGCGAGCGTGGCGAGATGACTTACCACTTCATCGCCGAAGATTCGCCGATGAACAGTTTCTCGCCGGAGTTTTTGCAGCAGATCGAGATGCTTGCCGAAGTGAAGAAAAAGATTCCCGTGCCGACGTTGCCGCTGGTCGAAGTTCTCGATCGTCATCTGCCGAAAGGACAGTCAATCGATTTTCTGACTGTCGACGTTGAAGGGCATGATTACGAAGTGCTGGAGTCGAACGACTGGAAGCGATTCAGGCCACGGCTGATCGTTGTCGAGGATGAAGGGCTCGATCCGCATGAGTCGCGGATCGTGCAAATGATGAAGGGTCATGGCTACGAGCTCTGTGCGCAGAACGTGATCATCCTCGACAAGATCAACGAGTACTTCCTCATCGATCGAACGAACAGTTGAGGCGACATGTAAATCCTCATTTTAAGCCACGGATTTTCGCG
>DASUPZ010000329.1:0-5614 GCA_036280855.1 Pyrinomonadaceae bacterium
AACGGCACGATCACGCTGACTCGTCGCGGCGTTTTGCAAGTGGATCACTTTCTCGTCGAATTTTTCGAACCTGAACTCAGAACAGTACGCTACGCATGAATAACAACAAATACGACGTCATAGTAATGGGTGGTGGGCCCGCAGGCAGTTCCGTTGCCGGCATGCTGGCGCGCGAAGGCCGCCAGGTAATCCTTTTTGAAAAAGAGATATTTCCGCGTCATCACATCGGCGAATCGTTGATGACCGACACTTACTGGACTTTCCGCCGCCTGGGTCTTTTGGAGAAGCTCAAGGAAAGTCCTTTTGTGCGCAAGTACAGCGTGCAGTTTGCAAATCCCGCGGGCAAAGAGTCGCGGCCATTTTATTTCTTTGAAGCCGTACATCACGAGAGTGCGGTGACGTGGCAGGTCACGCGTGCGAAGTTCGATGAATTGTTACTCAATCACGCAGCGGAACAGGGTGTGAAGGTCCATCAGGGCACGCTTGTGAAGCAGGTGCTCTTCGAGGGCGATCGAGCTGTCGGTGTCGAAGTACAGATGCCTGACGGGACGCGTGAGAAGTACTTTGCAAACGTCGTGGTCGATGCGACCGGACAGATGGCGATGCTGTCGAACAAGTTTCGCTGGCGCGTGCGCGATCCGAAACTCAAGAAGGCGGTGCTCTATTCGTATTTCAAAGGCGCGCATCGTGAGCCGGATCTGAATGGCGGCGCAACGCTCGTGCTACGCACGCAACCGGGCAGCGGCGGCTGGTTCTGGTATATCCCGCTCGAAGACGACATCACGAGTGTTGGTATCGTTGCGAATCCGGATTACCTCTTGAAGGGCCGCGGTCAGGATCTCGCGAAGATCTTTCAGGAAGAGATCGACAAGTGTGAGCCGTGTCGTAAGCGCGTTGGTGACGGCACTCGCGTAGACAAGATCTATTCGATCCTCGACTACTCGTATCGTTCGAAGCACAATGCGGGTAATGGTTTCATCATCATCGGCGACGCTTATGGTTTTCTCGATCCGATCTATTCGTCAGGCGTGCTGCTCGCACTGAAGATGGCAGAGCTGGCGGCTGACGCCATTCACGATGCTTTCAATCACGACGACTTCTCCGCCGAGCGTCTGGGCCAGTACCAGGCAAAACTCGATCGCGGCATCGAGTCGATGCGCAAACTGGTCTACGCGTTCTACAACGATGGATTCAGCTTTGCGGGGTTCCTGCGCAAGTATCCGGACGAGCGCGTACACATCATCAACCTGCTGATTGGCGACGTGTTCAAGGAAGGCGTGGATGCGGTGTATGGACCAATGTCGGAATTCGCCGAGATCCCACCGCCGCTCTACGAGCAAGTCGACGGCACGATGGTCGCGCAAACCCCAACGCCGGATGAAGCTGACATCCTGCTATCGGCGAAGTACATGTCCTTCGACGACCGCCAGCTGGCCACCGAATCCGCGGATTGATCGGTCTTCATTTTCGAAATACGCCGAAGGCGTTCGCTAATTTTAGCCCAGGGTTCGAGCGAAGCGAGAACCCTGGGATCAGAATTCGAAAGATGTGATAACCCTGAAAGGGTTCCCCAACGGCCGAACCCTTTCAGGGTTGTAGTTTATTTGGAATGTTTACCCAGGGTTGTCGCTGCGCTCCAACCCTGGGCTAAAATTAGCGAACGCCTTCAGCGTTTCAGATCAACGCCTTCGGCGTATCAGCCTAGAACAATAACTTCAACCCAAACTGAATGTGGCGTGGATCACGGGCGGACGTGATCCGCCCAAACGTTGGCGAGCCGAAGAAGTTGTCCGGCAGGTTGAAGTTTGGGTGGTTGAACAGGTTGAAGGCCTCGGCACGGAATTGAAGATTTACGCGTTCTGTCAGCGCCGTGTTCTTCACCAACGAAGCGTTCACGTTCTGAAAACCTGTTCCTTCAAGAATATTTCGTCCCGCATTTCCAAACGTGCCCGGAGCAGGGAAGGCGAAGGCTGCCGTGTTGAACCACTGCAGCGTCGAGCCGTTTGAGAGCTCCGGATCGCCAACCAGATTCGGCCGATCGTTTGCTCCAAAGCCGAGAATTGAACGTCCCGTGCCGCTGTTGTCGATCTCGGAAAGCAGCGCGACTGTGAACGGGCGTCCTGTTTGCAGTGTGACGATGCCGTGTGTTTCCCAGCCGGACAGGATCGTAGAAATCAGACCATTATCCGCGAGGTAATGCCGTCCTTTTCCGAAGGGCAGTGAATAAGAGTAACTGGCCGATAATCGGTGACGAACGTCGAAGTTCGAGCGTCCACGCTCGGCGGCGACGTTAAAACTATTCTGCGGGAAGTTTGGATCCCCGGCGCTGCTGAAGAAGTTTGAAGCGTCGTCAATTGACTTGGACCACGTGTAAGAAACGAGCGACGTGAGCCCGCAGAAGAGTCGCTGTTGGAAACGCGTCTGGAGCGCGTGATAGTTGGAGTTCGCACGCGACTCGAGCAGGTTGATATCGTCAAACCGCGGATCCGGTCGTGGGACAATGGGTAGCCCCGGCGGCAACACGCTTGGCTGCGGCTGATTGATGTCGCGAGCAGTCAGGAGCTTCGTGCCTTTCGAACCCACATAAGCAACTTCGAGCACGGTTTTTCTGCCGAGCTGCCGTTCGATGTTGAAATTCCAGTGCTGCATGTAACCGGTGCGGAGGTCCCGTTGAATCGCAAGCGCCGAGTCCGGAAGCGGGAACGGGAAGAACGTTGGAAACGGATCGTTTAAGGTTAACGGCAGACCCGGCAACGAGAAGAAGATATTGTTATCGAAGAATGGCGAGTTGAAGTAAAGCGCTTCAGCTGGTGCAAGCGGCGATTGATCGTAGTAAACACCATATCCGCCGCGGATCACGGTTGCCTGATCCTCGCCGAAACTCCATGCAAACCCGACGCGCGGGGCAAAGTTGTTTTTATCAGCCTCGAAGCCGCTGCGCGGAACGCCGTTCGTTCCAACCGCGACGAGATTTCCGGTTGCAGCGTCGTAGACATTCGCGCGATCTTCCGCGTCGACCGGCGGTGAGTTGTATTCATAACGCAGCCCGGCGATGAGCGTGAACTGTGGCGTCAGGCGGAAGCTGTCGTTAATGAAGAAGTTGTAACTCTCCGTGCGAATCTGCTGCGGGTTATCGACGCGCGCGACGCTTGTCAGGAACGGAAAACCGAGCAGAAGATCTCCGAGCGCATTGCCCGTGATCTGGCCAAACGGCGAAAACTGAAGTCGACCACGCGACTCCACGTCACGAAACGCGTTCTGTTGCGAGAAACGCAGGTCGGCGCCGAACTTGAACAGGTGATTACCACGAACATAACTCGCGTTGTTAAGAAACTGGTAAACGTTCGTCACACTGTTCTGCGGGTTGTTACCTTCATCTCCCAACGGCGAAAAACCCGTGATGGTGATGAAGCTCAGGCCCAGGTCACGCTCACGCGGCGAGATCGTCGGCAAGCCAACCTCAGAATTGAGAACGCTCGCTTCCTGCTGCACTGACTGCGCCACGCGACTAAAAGCCACGCGACTCTCGTTAACGAGATTAGGCGTGAGGGTAAGTTGAAGAGCGGCCATCGCGTTTTGACTGCGCCGATTGATCTGGTCGCCAAATCCTGGGAGGAGTGAAAAAGCCGCGCCAGTAAAAGGTTCAAACAGATCCCGTTCGCCGAAACTGTATCTGAACGTCAGTATCGATCCACTGTCGTTCAGATTGTGATCGACACGCGCGTCGAAGCTGTCGTTATCGTCGCGCAATGTCGGCGACGAGACGAAGTTCTGGAGAGGCACGTTGCGATTGGGAAGGGGATAAAGTGCGGCAATTGCGCGGCCAACGGGACTGATAAAGAAATCGGGGATCACGCCGTTGTCGAATGGTTGACCCGTGAACGGATTAGTCGGAACTCCGAAAAGACTATTCGAGAAGTTGCCCGCGCGCTCTTCGGCCGTGGGCACGTTGGTTATTCGCGTGATGCCTTCGCGTGAACGTGTGCCTTCGTAGTCTGCAAAGAAAAAGGTGGAATCGCGTTTGATTGGACCACCGATCGCGCCGCCAAACTGGTTGCGAAGGTACTTCGGTTTTGGCTCGGACGCAGGCGCGAAGAAGTTGCGCGCGTCGAGCGCAGCGTTGCGATGAAACTCGAAGAGCGAACCATGAAAATCATTTGATCCAGAATTCAGGATCACGTTTACCTGTGCACCGGGATTGCGGCCAAACGATGCATCGTACGTGCTCGTCAGCATTTCGAATTCGCGGATCGCATCGACGGAAGGCCTGACGCCGAAAGTATTCAATTTCGGATCGACGTTATAAACACCGTCGAGCAGGAAGTTGTTCGCATCTTCACGGGCGCCGTTGACACTGAATGCGAAATCGCCGCGCGCGGATCCGGCTGAACCCTGTGCCGGTGGCGCGGCACCCGGCACGAGCAGGCTCAGTTCGTAAAAGTTTCGACCGTCGAGTGGCAATCCGGTTACCTGCCGGTTCTCAATAACAGTGCCGAGTGAAGCAGTGTCTTGCTTCACGTTGGCATCGAAGGTGGTATCGACTTCATAAGGCACGTGCCCGAGGTTTAGTGTAACGTCCCGGCGCCGGTTTTCATTGACGAGCAACTCGAGCCGCTCAATGTGAGTCATGAACATCGTGCTTTTAACCTCGAGTTGATACAAACCGGGGGCAATTGAAGAGATTGCATACTCGCCGGTGTCGCCGCTTGTTGTATTACGTATCTCGCCCGTCGCGACGCTCGTCAGTTTGATCTCAGCTCCGGGAATCGCTGCCCCGGCCGCGTCGTAGATGGTTCCTCGTAATGAGGCGCGATGAGTTTGCGCTGAAACGACGAGGGGCAATGCAAGTGAAAGAACGACCAGGAAGAGGGTTCTATAGTTCGACTTCAAAATATAAAGCTCCCGTTCGAGATTTTGGATGGAACAACAAGCTATGCGTTTGCGAGACCTTAACAAATGACTTGCTGCTATGTCTAAGCGTCAAATGTTAGAATGCCGGCAAAGTTGAATTAGTTACGGTTAAAGTCTCATCTGAGTTTCAGTTTTGCCACGAAGAAGTAGTGGCCACAAAGCAGCACAGAAAGCACAAATGAACACAGAAACTCAATCGTGCATTTTGTGTTGGGTTGTGGCTTATCTTACAGGTTGGAGGTCCTAATGCTCTGGATACTTTTTGCTCTTGGCGCGGCGTTGTCGTGGGGACTTTATGGTCCTGCGTTACATCGTGGCCAGGTGCAGCTTGGCAATCCCATGCGTGCCCTGCTGTGTGTGGGTGTCGCTTATTTTCTGATCGGCGTTCTCGTGCCGGTTATCACGCTCGCGTCGCAGGGCCAGCTTAACGGTTTCTCAATGAAAGGCTCAATCGGAGCGACGCTTGCCGGCGTTCTGGGTGCGGCCGGCGCAGTGTGCATCATTTTCGCGTTTCGATCGGGTGGCTTGCCGACGTATGTGATGCCGCTTGTGTTTGCTGGAGCGCCGCTCGTGAACGTGCTTTACTCGATGTGGCTGCATCCGCCGAAGACTTCACCGAATCCGTTGCTCTATCTCGGGTTTGTTCTGGCTGCTCTAGGCGGCGGTTTGGTGCTCTACTACAAACCGCAGTCGTAATTCTTTC
>DASUPZ010000330.1:0-4815 GCA_036280855.1 Pyrinomonadaceae bacterium
CACTTCCTGAATCGGCGACGCAGCGAGTCCGCCGCGAATGATCTCTTCAAACTCTTCGGGGTTGTAAGCAGTGCCGCCCCCAGTGCCGCCGAGTGTGAACGACGGCCGGATGATCGCCGGATAACCGGTTTGTTCAACGATCTCTTTTGCTTCATCCCACGATTTTGCAAAACCGCCGCGCGGCATCTCGAGACCCGCCTCGTCCATCGCCTGCTTGAAGAGCAAACGATTCTCGGCGACCTTGATTGCATCGCGCTTGGCGCCGATCATCTCAACACCATACTCAGCAAGCACGCCCGCATCCTCGAGCGCGATCGCGAGGTTCAGCGCCGTCTGTCCACCGACTGTCGGCAGAAGCGCATCGGGTTTTTCACGGCGGATGATCTCGGTGATTGATGCGACGTTGAGTGGTTCGATGTAGGTGATGTCAGCGGTTTCAGGATCGGTCATGATCGTCGCCGGGTTGGAGTTGACCAGCACGATCTCATAACCTTCCTGGCGCAGTGCTTTGCAGGCCTGCGTTCCGGAATAGTCAAACTCGCACGCCTGGCCGATGACGATCGGCCCCGATCCGATGATTAGTATTTTGTGAATATCAGTGCGTTTCGGCATTGATCCTTATCTGCGGCCGGCGCTGTTTGACAAGCCAAACCGGCGATAGTCTCCACCTTCGATTACAACCTTTGTACACATTTCATAGAGACGGCTTCGCAGTCGCGTCCCTATTCGATCCTCGAGCACCTGATCCTTGTCGGTCGGGCGATCGTCGGAGTAGTTGGTTGTGAATATAGTCAGCCTGTTATCGTTGTATCGCCTGTTGATGATCTGGTACATCGTGTCGCGCACCCAATCGGTGGGAATGCTCGCGCCGAGCTCGTCCAGCACGATCACGTCGCTTTCATAAACCGGAGCAAGCACGGTGAGCTCTGACGACTTCGAGATCGGATTGTACGAATCCTGAATCTGCTTGAGCAGTGCGCCGAACTCGCAAAAGACACTGGCGAATCCTTTTTCTGTGAGCTTTTTGATGATGGAAACGGCGAGATGCGTTTTTCCAACACCAGCGGGACCCATGAACAGCAGACCACGATCGACGGCGGGAAACTCGTTGACGAATGTTTGCGCAAGGCTGAGAGCGCGATCCGGTGAACTCCCGGGGGGGCACTTGAAATTCTCGAATGAACACTCAGCGTAGCGGCGAGGTATGCGAGCGCCGGCAAGTAATTGTTTCAGACGTTCGCGGCGCCGGCAGTGACAGAGCATGGCGCCTTTTACCGGATCGATTTTTGTTCCGGTACCAAAGCAATCGGTGCAAACCTCTGTAGTTTCTGTCTGGCGGAGTTCGCCGGCGTCTATCACGTGGTTCACCTAAGAAGGAAAAGGTAACGTGATAATACCTTATAATGCCGCTGGCAGTAATCGACCACCCCGTTTTACGATTAAGCGGCGCTTTTTCTTTTGAGAATATGAGTCTGTTGCAATCGTTACTTAGAAAACTTGGTCTGAATTCCACGCGGGCCGACCGTCATCCCATTCGAGTTTTTCTTCTTGACGATGACAAGCGGCGACATCGCTGGTTTACGACGCGCTTCAAAGGCGACTACGTCGACATCGCACATAACGTGAAGGAAGCGCGAGAGTTGTTGAGTGCGAGTTCTTACGACGCGATCTTTCTCGATCACGATCTGCACCCTGAGCACTACAACGCCGACTCGACGGACGACGAACGCACCGGCTACGCCGTCGCCCTCTGGCTCTGCTCAAATCCGGAGCTCCAACGCGCCTCGACCATCCTCGTGCACACACGCAACGCAGACGGTGCAATGCGCATGGTCGGCGAATTACGCCGCGCCGGTCGCAGCGCCGACTACGTCCCCTTCCCAATGCTCGCCGAACGCATCAAAACCTACTGGAGCCGCTGAGTCATCGTGAGAGTAATCTCAAAGATACGGCAGACGTTGCACTCACGACCAAGTCGCATTAGAAAAGACCTTGAGAGTTCTCAAACCGTTATCAGGTAGTTCTTACACAGATTACACGGATCGAAAAAGCGATCCGTGTAATCTGTGTTCTTTATACAAATCTGTGGTTTAGGCCAAACTAGGATTATCCCGATGAAAATACGCGCCCTCCTCGTACTGCTGCTCGCTTCAATCACCACCTTCGCCCAAACCGAAAGAACAACCCCGGGCTCGGAGGCTGAGTTGGCCCAGATAACCGAACGCGGTAGAAATCTTGCCGCATACGACGTCGCCGCGTGGCATGGGACTGACGCTGTCCTGGCATTGAAGCCGGAGGAAGGTAGCGTCGTGCGCTACATTGCTAAACGCACTGGTGATCGTTGGACTGTCGCCTTCGGGCGTTTAAACGAAGCACGCGACAAGTTCCTCATAAGTTACGAAGCAATACAGGGAAGCACGCCGGTAGAGTTCAAGGCCGCAAAACTTGGACCACCGAGAGAAGACACCGGATTTTTTCTGTTTGCCGCGAGAGCCATTGATGCGGCATTGGCCGACTTCAAAGGTGAGGCCAGACCATACAACGTTGCCGTGTTGCCCGCGCCTTCAGATCAGCTTTATGTCTACGTTGTTCCGGCGCAAACGAAGAACGGCGTTTATCCCCTCGGTGGCGACGCAAGATATCTCGTTTCCGCAGACGGGCTGAAGATAGTCGAGAAGCGCCAGATGCATAAAGCGATCATCGAGTTTGCAACGACCGATAAGATTGCCGCCGGCTTTCACACTGCGGTGCTGGACCAAATCCCTGAAGATACCGACGTATTTCATGTCCTTGCCAGGAAGCCTTCAGTGCCTCAATGGATCGGTACCCGGCTGTTCGTTTATCGCATAGAACCTGACGGAACCATTCGCTACTTAATGACGATGGAAGCATTTCGGAAGGTAGGCCAGCCCGAGAATCACTGAGCCATCATTCTAGTTTCGACGCCTCCCTTGAGTGCGGCGACTTGTCGCCGCTTGGTCCGGCCGTGAGTATAATCACGAGTGAATTATGAAGGTTCGGGTCGCATCGTTATCTTTCCTGGTTGCCGTCTTATTCCTCCCGGCGATCGCATTGGCTCAGGAACAAAGAAAGGATATCCCAGCAGAACGTAAGCCAATCGACTGGTTCTATATAGCCGCTAACCATCGCCCAAAGACGGTGCTACTGAAGCTCCTGCAATTCCCTGCACCCTATCCCGGGTACTACCTGCACACTGCAGTCAACACAAACGGAAATGCATTCACCTTGCGCAGAGTTCCCAATTGGGCGGATCAAAGTTCCAGTTCCAAGAGAGCGCAACTCAACGACGCGGTTCTGTTACAAATCAAACAACTGCTGGCCGAGATTAAGGTTCCTTACACGCCGGCTGTCTTCGAACCACTACCAGGACACTTGCATTCTATCTTCGTCTTTCACAACGGACGTGAATTTGTGCAGTGGAATTACAACGGACCAAATCCGCCGCAAATCGCCGCGATTCTCGCAATTCTTCAAAAAGAGTTTATGGCTAATGCAGAAGCGGAGCACGAAAAGATTGCCGCACATCAGAAACGGATACGCGAAACTTACGGCGATTGGGAAAACCGGCCGGGCATCACGTTGAACGCCGGCAGTGCGATGCACCTCTGCAAAGGAAACCGCGCTGTCGTGGTTTGGACGGCAGGAATGCGCAAGCCGGTCGCCACCAGTCCGCCGGTCGTCGTTTCCGCGTATCACGCGTTGATCTTTTATCCAGAAGGGACACTGAGTAGTACGGGCAGCGGCGGTCGGTGGAGCGATGACCCGGTGCAGAGCTACGTTGCTATCTGGACGTTGCGGAACTCTGACGGAACTTTCTCAGCAGAGTCTCCCCAACGAAAACTCGAAATCCTGCACAACGCCATCGACACTACCGTGACCATCGCCGGCAAAACATATCAGTTAACCGCCGGCAACATGTTTGTCATTCGCATGGGCGCGGATTGGCTGCCAACTGTGTCTCAACTCGATGAAGTGTTTGCGGAACAAGCGACCCCACATAAATCCCTCGATCGATTCAAAGCAGTTCTCAAAGCTGATGCGGACATTCAGAAACTCGAGTTGTATTAAGGCTGTGAAGGCAGGACATACATAGAGGAATGGGGATCGAGACGCTGATCGGCGTGCTTGGTTTCATGGGTACCCTGCTGCTTGTGCTGGTGGGTCTGCTCAACTTCTCTGTTTTTCGGCAACAGCTTCGAATTGCGAAGGAACAGATCGATACTGCTATGCGACAGTTGGAGATCGCGCAGAAGCAGCCCGATCTGTTGCTGATCCAGCGTGCTGTTACGCAGACGTCAGATCATCTCCGGTATTTCGTCGAGCACCCCAAGTTGCGATCTTACTTTTATGACGGGGCCGAGTGGCATCCCGGCGATGAAGTCTCGTCAGATGAGATCAAAGCGATGGCAGAGCTGATCCTCAACAACTTTGCATCGGCGCTTATGCACTCCGCGGCGTTTCCGGAATATCCGGTTCGCGGCATCGATCGGATCATTATGTTTCACCTTCGCCGGAGCCCCGCGCTGCGCGAGTTTCTGCTCGAGAACTTCGAGCGTTTTCCGTTTACAGGTTTGACGCTGCTGGTGTTGAAGAACGAGACGAGAGATCAGGTGGAGGCGGATCTTCGGCAGCTCATGGAAGCGGATGTTGATGATAAAGAGGTCGAGCGCCGCAAGGCTCTGTTGGAACTCTACCGGAACAGCACGGTGCGCGAGCCGATCGAGTTCACGACGTACAGCATGAAGCGACGGCGCTAAACTGGAATTCAAGGCGTCTCCCTGGAGTGGGGGGGGG
>DASUPZ010000331.1:0-17989 GCA_036280855.1 Pyrinomonadaceae bacterium
CTGCCCGTTTGTGTCTTTGCGGTCTTTGTGGTTAAAGTTCCTCTCCATGTTCCCCGAGGCCGTTGCGCGTTATCACGATCTGTTAGCAAACCAGGAATTAGCCGAAGCTTCGCGGGCTCTTCTCGACGAGGGCCTTGAAAAGGCGAAGCTCATCTTCGGCGGGCGACGCCTTTCACCGTACCTGCGGCCACACTTCGTTTCCGAAACCGACTTCGCGCGTATTTGCGAAATCTGCGAAACCGTCTGGTCTGCCATTCAAAAGGTGAAAGACGCAGCAGTCGTCGATCCGCACATCGTCGACGATCTCGGAGTCACCGAGATCGAACGCGAACTCGTCTTGATCGATCCCGGCTACGTCGCCGTGTCGCCAACCTCCCGTCTAGATTCGTTTCTGACAGAGTCGGCTTACAGCTTTGTCGAGTTGAACGGCGAGAGTCCCGCGGGAATCGCTTACGCCGATGCTGCGTACGACATCTTTTCATCGCTGCCTGTGATGAAAGAGTTTGCCGCAGACTACAACGTGCGCCCGATGTACGGCCGGCGGCTCATGCTCGACGTGTTGCTGCGTTCGTACGAAGAATATTTTGGCAGGAAGCCCGAACGCACGCCGCGTATCGCGATCGTAGATCTGCCCGGCGTGCCCACGGTCGCAGAGTTTGAGCTCTTCCGAGAGTTCTTCGAACAGTCAGGCTATCCTTCGGTGATCTGCACACCACAGGAACTCGAGTTTAGCAACGATCGACTAAGCGTTCGTGGGGAAGAGATCGACATCGTCTACAAGCGTCTGCTCGTGAACGAATACTTGCCAGTCATGAGTGAGTATCCCGCGTTGCTGAATGCTTATCGCGCCGGCGCGATTTGCATGGTAAACAGTTTTCGTTCGAAGCTGATCCACAAGAAAGCGCTCTTCGCAGTCCTGACGGATCCGAAGCACGCCGCGCTCTTCAACGAGAAGGAACTCGGCGCGATCCGTGCTCACGTGCCGTGGACGCGAATGGTCAGAGACGAACGAACCGATTACTTCGGCCGCGACGTGAACCTGCTGGATTTTATCCGCGCCGACGGCGAGCGACTGGTGTTAAAGCCTAACGACGATTACGGCGGTCACGGAATCACGATCGGATGGAACGTCGACCAGCGCGGCTGGGATGAAGCAATCAATAACGCACTCGCAGTCGGCGATTACCTGGTGCAGGAACGTGTGCCGACCGCGCGCGAGACTTTCCCTGCGCTAACCGACGACGGCCGGGTGGAATTCGCGGAGCAGCTCGTCGACCTCGACCCGCTTTTGTTCAACGGCAAAGTCGGTTCGGCGTTCACCCGTTTATCGTTTACCGAACTCGCAAACGTCAGCTCCGGCGGAGGCATGGTGCCGACCTACATCATCAGCAAAAAGTGACTGAAAACGGTTACAATCACACGAGCGATTCCCAACCCCCGCGCAGAGGAGAATCCAGTGGTTGACGAGAGACACGAAGGATACGAATCGCAGGACGAACGCCGAAGTCACGATCGTTCACGGCTCATCGTCGACGTTTACTTCGACGGCAAAGACGTGACGGGTGTAGCCAGCACGAAAGACATCAGCCCCGGCGGGCTTTACATGAACACGCAGGCGGAGATTCCCGAAGGCGCGGTGTTGCTCGTGCGCATACCTTTCCGCCAGGACGTGGAAGTGGTGGCAAACGCAGTGGTCGTTTACAGCAATCCGGGCCGTGGCGTAGGGTTGAGATTTCAGGGATTGGCAGATGATGTGAGAGCGATCCTGGAGCGGGAAGTTTCGAATGGCTGAGAGTGAACTGACGTGGGCCAGTTTGCCGGAGGACACGAGGGAACTTCTGACCGGAAAACTCGCGGGTTTGTGGGGTGCGTCGACGGACGAAGCCGCTTTTGATTCCTGGCCGTTCGACAAAAAGCAGGCGTTGTTGCTCGTGTTGCACCGGATGCACTCGAAGCAGCTGTGGCGCGTGGTCAAGCGAGTCACTAATGTTTATGGTGAAGGCGGCGTCGGATTAGAGTTTGTGGCGTGGCCGATGATTGAATCGACGTTGTCACGCCGGCGTGATTTCACGCGTATGTTTGCGAACCACAGGGACACGAGCGGCGGCTTTTACGAGAGGAAACGCGGCGAGGCGATTCTTCATTTCCTCTTTCAGGAAGGTGATCCGCGCACGTGGTACGTGCATTTCGATCTTTATAGTCCGGTCCATTCGCCAGTCAGCGCCGTGAAGCATTTGATGTATGAATCATTCGGCAGCGTCAAACCTGACTGGCGTGCGATCGCAAAGAGTTTGAAGCCGCAGGGCCATTAAGGAAGAAGGCAATGTTCGATCAATTCACACTGGGCATCGAAGAGGAGTTTCAGATCGTCGATCCACAAACGCGCGAACTGCGTTCGCACGTCGCTGAGATCCTCGAAGAAGGCAAAATGCTGCTCGGCGAGCAGATCAAGCCTGAGATGATCCAGTCGATGGTGGAAGTCGGGACGGGAATCTGTCGTAACATTCAGGAAGCGCGCACTGACATCACACGATTGCGCAGTATCATCGCGGGGCTCGCGAGAAAAAACGGCCTCGTGATCGTTGCAGCTTCAACACATCCGATCTCGCGCTGGCAGGACCAGAAGATATTCGACGACGAACGCTACGAGCTGCTTGTCCAGGAACTGCAAACAGTTGCGCGGTCGTTGTTGATCTTCGGGTTGCACGTTCACGTGGGCATGGCCGATCGCGAGCGCGCGATTCACATTATGAATGCGGCGCGATATTTCCTGCCGCACGTGCTTGCGCTCTCGACGTCGTCGCCCTTCTGGATGGGCCACAACACCGGGCTCAAGTCGTATCGTACGGAGATCTTCAAACAGTTTCCGCGCACGGACATTCCCGATCATTTCGATTCGTTCAGTAGTTTTCAACGTTATGTCGAGCTGCTGATCAAGACCGGTTGCATCAACGATGGAAAGAAGATCTGGTGGGACATCCGGCCGCACCCGTACTTTCCGACCCTCGAGTTTCGCGTGTGTGATATCCCGACGCGCGTGGACGACACGATCGCGATCGCGGCGCTGTTTCAGGCAATCGTAGCCAAGCTGAACAAGCTGATCGATCGCAACCTCGGGTTCCGGCTGTATCGACGCATGCTGATCCAGGAGAACAAGTGGCGCGCGGTGCGTTACGGGCTGGAAGGCAAGTTGATCGATTTCGGAAAGCAGACGGAAGTGCCGGTGAGTGATCTCGTGCTCGAGCTGCTGGAGTTCGTCGACGATGTTGTTGATGAGTTAGGTTCGAGAAAAGAGATCGATCACGTTCATACGATCCTGAAGCGAGGCACGTCTGCCGACCGGCAATTGCAGGTCTATCGCGAAACGAACGACCTCAAGGCCGTGGTCGACGACCTGATTCAGATGACGATGGAGAACGTTCCGCAGACGCCCGATCTCGTCACGCCGCATCCGACGACGACGGCGTCAACAATCTCTAAATAGCCGCGGGTTTACGCGGATTTACGCGGATTTATTTCGTCCCAGGTAGTGTTGCCAGAGCATGCGGGCGGCGACGGCGCGATGCGGCCGCCATTTCTCCGCCAGTTGCTCTAATTCCACCGGACCTGGTCTTTTTTCAAGACCCATCAACTCCTGCATCGCCACTGCCAGTGCCAGATCACCCGCCGGCCAGATGTCTGCGCGACGCATCGCCATCAACAGGTAAACATCCGCGCTCCACGATCCAATGCCTTTGATCCGTGTGAGTGAAAGGCGTACTGCGTCGTCGCTCATTCGCGAGAGCTTGGTGAAGCTCAAATCGCCATTGACGATCGATTGTGAGAGATGAAGCAGGTACGCGGATTTCTGGCGTGTGACGCCGAGACTCCGCAGGTAAGTGTCACCCAGCTCAATGAAACGCGACGGTGTGAACGGTTGAATCGCAGCTTCGAGCCGGTTGAGCATCGAGCGAGCAGACTTCAGCGACACCTGTTGCTCGAGAATGATATGGACCAGGGTATTGAATCCGGTGGCGCGTTGCCAGAGTGGCGGATCACCGTGCCGGGCGAGTATTCCAGCTAACGTTTCATCTCTGGCCGCAAGCTCGCGCGCCGCAAGCGCGAGAGTTTTTTCTGTGAGTTTAATCGACACAAAGAAGCACAAAAATCACAAATCAATAACTTGTGCTTTTTGTGCTTTTTTGTGGCGACGCTTACCTGGTGGCCAGCATCAGGAAGTTCTCGAACAACACCCGCCCATCGCGCGACTCATTCTGATGCTCCCAGCGCGTGCGGTTTTTGTTCCAGTCTTCGAATGATTTCTCGAGATGAAATTGCACGGTGTAGATCAGTTGACCATCAGTGCGTTTCACCATCATCTGATTGCGGCAGAGATACGATGTCGCGAGGAGTTCAAATCCTTCAGGCACGCGATCGAGTTGCAATCCGTGGTTTTGCCACACGCGCAGGATGCGTGCGCCCCTGGTCTTCATCGCGGGTTCCTGCGGATCGACACAGTTGGCGATGTTCTCGAAGATCGGATCGGTCGGATCGGTGATACGCACAAACCTGTACTGGTACTCCTGCAACCGTCCGATACGCTGCTCGTGCTGCTCGAGCTTGTCGAGCGTGACGACGCGCGCGCCAAAACTCAGACCCACGAGTTGATGACCACCGCAGATCGCGAGCACCGGTATTTTCGTCTCGCGTATGAAATGTCCGAAGTCGTCGATGATCGATTGGTGGTAATAATCGAAGTCGCGCAGTGTTCCGCTCAGCACGATCGCGTTGGGTTCGAACTCCCTTGCTGCGAGGGTCACCTCTGAAAGATGTACGACGTGTATCGTCGGATCTTTCACCAAGCGGGAAATGTTGTTCTGAATATTTTCGACCGCCATGGTGGCGATCAAACGCTCGCGCCTTAGTTCGGCGGCAAGCGTCACACCCCACTCCTGCCGCGCCACCGCGGACAAGTCGCTCTCGTCGCGCAACAGGTTATCGACCACGAGCACACGTGCCGCATCGATACGCTGCTCGACCGGTTCATAGCGACAGAATGTTTGGTTGTAAGGGAAGGGGAGCGAACCCGGCATTTCGGCGGGTTCCGTTACGGGGGTCAATTCTTGGCTCATTATCCTTTTTTGTCGTTCCTTCTCTGGGAGAGGTTCAAATGTTCAGAGTCCAACGTTCAGAGTTCAGCCTTTAGGCTGCTGTCGGGAGCAAGCTAAAGCTTGAACTCTTAACCTCTTGAACTCTGAACTTTCAAATCTACCGCTGCCGTTGTTTTGTGCTTTGCTTGAACTCGGGAATTCGCGTACCCGGCCCGGCGTCAGCAATTTCCGAGCGGATTTTAGCAAGCAGCAGGCCACGGAGTCTTCCGCGCGATTGGGGGCTGTTTGCCTTTGTTTCCTGCTCCAACAGCAGGAGCATTCTATACCACGATGACTCCAATTCGTCCGCTAAATGCGAGATTTTTGTAATATCGTACGGGACTGCTACATCCTTACATCCGAGCCGGGCAAACACCGAAAGGTACCGCGCCGTGGCCAGATCCGGACACAGAAACCGCTTGCGGCCGACCTTCAGCTCCACTCCGAGGAGCGTGTGCTGGATATCCACCCGGGCCGAATTGCTGGCGGTTTCGAAGTGATAAGAACGCGTGCGCAGCTTCAGTATGCGCTCGCGATAGATTCGCGGCAGCCACGTCTCGCCAAGTTGTTGCTGGATTTTCTGAGCGGACTGTTCAACAGACACTTTAAATGTGTTATCTGCGGATCTGTTCCGTAACTACTTGTGGCGCAACACTTCTCTGCAACGCGTTGATCACGCGACCCGGAAAGATTCCGAGGTAGAGAACGCCGAGCACGGTGATCGTCAACGCCACCGCCACACTGGCTGGAATTCTCGGTGCGCTCCACGTCATCGTCCGCTCCCCAAAGAACATCACGATGATGATCCGGAGATAGTAGTAGGCGGAGATCGCCGTGTTGAGCACGCCGACGACGACGAGCCCGTAGAAGCCCTGGTCGATCGCCGTTCCGAAGACCAGAATCTTTCCCATGAATCCAGCCGTCAGCGGCATACCGAGCAGGCTCAACATAAACAGGCTGAGGGAAAACGCGAGCACCGGGGATTCAAAGCCGATTCCACGATAGTCTTCAACGGACGTGCGGCGGTCGCCGCTGCGCGCGATCAGCTGGACGACGGCAAACGCGCCGATGTTCATTACCGCATACGTCAGCAGATAGAAAACGACGGAGGTGATTGCCGCATTGCGTTGTGCGGGATCAGTGGCCGCGCCCGCGGCAACGAAGCCCACCATCGCATAGCCTGCGTGCGCGATCGACGAGTAGGCCAGCATGCGCTTCACGTTGTTCTGCACGATGGCCACGACGTTGCCGAGCGTCATCGTGAGAATCGCCATCACGACGAGCGTGTTTACCCACGCCTGGTTGAGATTGCCGGCAGAGGCTGAAACTACGAACGGCAAACCAAAAACAAAAACGCGAATGAACGAAGCGAACCCCGCTGCCTTCGGCCCCGCAGCCATGAACGCGGTAACCGGCGTGGGCGCGCCTTCGTAAACGTCCGGCGTCCAGATATGAAAGGGCGCAGTCGCGACTTTGAAACCGAAACCGACGATCATCATCGCAGCGCCTGCGTACAGCAACGCGGGATACTGCGCCTGGTCCACGCGCGCTGCAATCTCGGCGATGTTGGTTGTACCCGCAACGATCCTGCTGAGCGTTCCGCCGGGACCGGGTTCGGCGATCGAAGTTGCGCCGTAGACAAGGGCGATACCGTAAAGTAGAAAAGCCGACGAGAACGACCCGAGAATGAAATACTTCAGCGACGACTCGTTGGAACGAACATCAGAGCGCCTGAACCCTGCCATTACGTAAGTCGCGATCGACAGGATCTCGAGACCGAGGAAGATGATCACCAGATCGTTACCCGAGGCCATGAGCATCATTCCGACAGTCGCAAACAGAAGAAGCGAATGAAACTCGCCGGCGGGCAAGTGCTCGCTTTCAACCCAGACGGTTGAGATCAGCAGCGTCAGTGCGGACACGAGTAGAAAGACGAGTGTGAAACCAAGCCGCAACTCGTCGAGCACGATCATTCCGTTGAAGGCGTCGGGCGCCGGCGTGCCATTCATCCAGAGGCAGATGCTTGCAACTGCGGCGGTAACCAGCCCGAGGAGCGAGATCCCGCCCGTGACCCATCGCTGCGTCGGGCGCGTGAAGGCATCGACCAGCATCACGACAACTGCTGCCGCACAAACGATCACCTCCGGTGCTATTAACGACCAGTTGATTACCGGCATCATTGATTGCGCAAAAAACGAACTCATCATTTCGACTGGTTAGATGTCGTATACGAACCACCCGCGGGCGGTGTCGCAACTCGTGCTCGAATCGATTCCACGCTTGCCTGCGAACGATCGAGAAACACGCGCGGGTAAACTCCCATGAAAAGCATTAAGAACAGCAACGGCAACAACAGGCCGAGCTCTCGACGATTCAAGTCAGTAAGGCGTTCATTCTCAGGATTCGTGACCGGCCCGAATAGCACGCGTTGCAGCATCCACAACATGTAAACCGCCGCCCAGATCACGCCGGTCGCGGCGAGCATTGTGACGATCCATGCTGAACCCACGGCACGCGAAGTCCACATTCCGATCAGGATCAAAAACTCACCGACAAATCCATTCAAAAACGGCAGTCCGATTGACGAGAGGGATGCGATCACAAACAGGGTCGAGAACCACGGCATCGGCGTCACGAGCCCGCCAAACTCATTGATCATGCGCGTGTGGCGTCGCTCATAAATAAATCCGACAAAAAGGAAGAGCGCGCCGGTGGAAACGCCGTGGTTTAGCATCTGGTAAAGCGCACCCTGCATGCCGAGTTCGGTAAACGAAAACAGGCCGAGCACGACAAAACCCATGTGACTGACCGATGAGTAGGCCACGAGACGCTTGACATCGGGTTGGACCATCGCGACGAGCGCGCCGTAAATGATTCCGATGACTGCGAGCGTAATCATGATTGGCGCAAACTTGCGCGCCGTTTCCGGAAACATGCCGAGATTGAAACGCAGCAGGCCGTAAGTGCCCATCTTCAGCAGCACGCCCGCAAGAATTACCGAACCGGCCGTGGGTGCTTCGGTGTGTGCGTCGGGCAGCCATGTATGCAGGGGAAACAAAGGCACTTTGATACAGAACGCAAACGCAAATGCGAGAAACAGCCAGAACTCCGCGCGCTCGGTGAGCGGGGTTGCCGCCATCGCCTGAAGCAGCGTCGCATAGTCAAACGTATTGTAGGTAAAGTAGAGCGCGATGATGGCCACGAGCATCAGCAGGCTGCCGACCGCCGTATAGATGAAAAACTTGATCGCGGCGTAGATCCGGCGCTCGCCGCCCCAGATTCCGATCAGGAAGAACATCGGCACGAGCGACGCCTCGAAGAACAGGTAGAACAGCAGCAGATCAAGGGAAACAAACACGCCGATCATCGCCGACGCGAGAATCAACAGAAAGACGTAGTAAGAGAGTTGCCGCTTCTGGATCGCAGTCCAACTCGAAAGCACGGCGATCGGCATCAGGAGAGTGGTCAGGAGGACCAGCCATAGACTGATGCCGTCGACGGCGACGTGATAACGCGCGCCGATCGCACCG
The DNA here is from genome assembly GCA_036280855.1 of Pyrinomonadaceae bacterium. Classification (GTDB taxonomy): domain Bacteria; phylum Acidobacteriota; class Blastocatellia; order Pyrinomonadales; family Pyrinomonadaceae; genus PSRF01. The sequence goes on from DASUPZ010000331.1 coordinate 8,660, forward strand.
ATCCAATTTATGTTCTCTTCAAAACGAAATTCCGCGCCGCTCGCGCCCACGCCTCGCAACAGCAAAAGCGACACTGCGAAAGTGACGGTAGTTGCGGCGAGGGCGATCCATTTGTAGTGATCCTCACGACCCTCGCGACTCTTTGCTACGAAACTATAGAGCACGAGTGCGAGCGCGCCGGCGACGGGCAGAAGGATCAGTGTGGTCAGCAGGTATGGCATAACTAGAGTGTCATTCCTTGGAAACCGAGCACCGCAAACAGTCCAATCAGGATCAGTGCGCCAATCAGGATGATCGCCGCGTAGCCGCGCACGAATCCCGCCTGCAGGTAACGTGCGAGCCGGCCGGCTTCGGTGATGGCCTCACCGATGGAGTGGAGCAGGCCATCGATGACTCCGATATCGAAAATCTTCCAGAGGCCCTCGCGCGACACTCCCTCAATCGGGCGAATCAGCGCCTTATCGTAGATCTCGTCAACGTAGTATTTGTTCTCGAGCAAGCGCGGCATCGCTAGCAACGGCCGTCGCTTGAACACGTACCACCCAATACCGATTCCCGCGAGGGCAACGAGCACTGAAAAGCCTGCGAGCAAACGTTCGGCACGGATGTCTTCAGGCGAGTGCGCCGCGTGCGCAGTATCGGTTGCGGGGACTGCCGCGGGCGCATGCGTATCTTCTGCAGCCACCGGCGCGTGCGAATCGGCCGCAGGCGCGTGAGCTACAACCGGCTCAAGCGTGTGCTCCAGCACGTTGATATCTCTACCACTCAACGCGTAAGGCACACCTATAAACCCACCCAAAGTCGAAAGCACCGCGAGCACGATCAGCGGCACCGTCATAACCCACGGCGACTCATGCGGCTTGACCGGCCCATGATGATGATCGTTCTTCTCATCCGCGTGATCCGTGTTCCCAAAACGCTCCTCACCCCAGAACGTCATCACCATCATCCGCGTCATATAAACCGCGGTCAGTAACGCGGTGAGAATCCCAATTCCCCACAGCACGTACGCATGCGCGTCCCACGTCTTCCAGAGAATCTCATCCTTCGAGAAGAACCCGGCAAAGATCGGCACACCCGAGATCGCCAGCCAGCCGGTGACCATCGTGGCAAACGTGATCGGCATGTACTTCTTGAGCCCGCCCATGCGCCGCATGTCCTGCTCGTGATGCATGCCGTGAATCACCGATCCGGAACCGAGGAAGAGAAGCGCCTTGAAGAACGCGTGTGTGATGACGTGGAAGATCGCCGCGATAAAAGCGCCGACGCCGCACGCCAGAAACATGTAGCCGAGCTGCGAGATGGTCGAGTAAGCCAGGACCTTTTTGATGTCGTTCTGTGCGATTGCGATCGTGGCCGCAAACAACGCAGTCGCAGCACCGATAATTGCGACGATATACATCGCGGTAGGCGCGTGAACGAAGATCGCGGAGCAACGCACGATCATGTAGACGCCGGCGGTGACCATCGTCGCGGCATGTATCAAAGCAGAGACTGGAGTCGGACCAGCCATCGCATCGGGCAGCCAAACGTAAAGCGGTATTTGGGCGCTCTTTCCAGCCGCGCCGATAAACAAGAGCACGGCAATCGAGGTTGCACCGCCGGCGACTATCGCTCCGGCCGTAAACGGATCGACCGGCTGGTTTTGAAAGAATGAAAGTGCTGTCTGCGTCGCTCCTGTTATGGGATTGGCGAAGAAGCTGACGGAACCCGTAACAAAGAACGTCAGCATGATTCCCATCAGGAATCCCCAATCGCCGATACGGTTTGTAATGAACGCTTTTTTCGCGGCGTCGCCTGCTTCTTTCCTGTTGACGTAGTAACCAATCAGCAGGTAAGAACAGAGACCCACGCCTTCCCAGCCGACAAACATCAGGATGAAATTGTCGGCAAGCACGAGCGTCAGCATCGCAAACATGAACAGGTTGAGAAACGCAAAGAAGCGATAGAAGCCAGCTTCCCCGTGCATGTAGCCGATAGCAAAGACGTGAATAAGAAACCCGACAAAGGTGACGAAGAGGGCATACGTCCCACTCAAGCGATCCATCGCGAGCGCAAAGTCAGCGCGAAACGTTCCGACTGCAAGCCACGTCCAGATGTGATCGAGTACCGGCGTGGTAGAGCGCAGCGCGCCCCCTGACATAAACGCCAGGTAAAACGCCACGATCGTCGAGATCCCCACCGAGCCCGCCGCAACGATCCCGATAAACCGCTCGTCGCGCACACGTCGCCCGACAAACCAGTTGACGACCGCCCCCGCCAGCGGCGCAAAAATAATTACGCTGAGAAGATTATTCTCCATCCCCGATCCGCGTTTTCAATCCGCGTTCATCCGCGGCTAAAGCTTCAAAATGCTCGCCTCATCGACATCCAGCGACTCTCGATTTCTAAAGATCGCAATAATGATCCCCAAACCCACCGCCGCCTCAGCCGCAGCAACCGTCATCACGATGAACACAAAAAGCTGCCCCGTAACGTCCTGAAAGAAACTTGCAAACGCGACAAACGTCAGGTTCACTGCGTTGAGCATCAACTCGATGCACATGAACATCGCGATCACGTTTCGCTTGATGATCACTCCCGTCACGCCAATCGTGAACAAGACGGCGGAGAGTGCCAGGTACCATGAAAGCTGTGGTTCCATCAGTCTCCCTTTCGGCTGCGGCGTGCGAGCGTCATCGCGCCCACGATCGCCATGAGCAGCAATATCGACGTTATCTCAAACGGTAGAAGGTATTGTGTGAATAGTGCGGAGCCGATCGAGTGAGTAATCCCGACGTCTCCAGCTCCCGTCGCGGGTGTCACACGAAACTCCTGCACGGTAACCAGAATGAATGTGACTTCGGCAACGAGTATTGCCGCGAGTCCGACGGCGAGCGGCACGAGAAACTTAAGACGCCGGGGACTTCGTTCTTCCTCTTCAACGTTGAGCAGCATGATCACGAACACGACCAGCACCATGATGGCGCCCGCGTAGACGATCACCTGCACCGCGGCAATGAACGGCGCCGCCAGCATTACGTAAAGACATGCGAGCGAGATGAACACGCCGATCAGCGAGATCGCACTGTAGAGCGGATTGCGCTGCGCAACCATCGCGAGAGCGCAGCCAATGGCGAGCGCGCCGAAGAGAATGAAGAGGAGAGTCAGCATCACAAATTCGGGAAGAACACGATCAACGTCGCCGTGAGAAAAATATTCAGCAGCGCCAGCGGCAACAGTATCTTCCAGCCGAAGTTCATTAACTGATCGAAACGAAAGCGCGGCAGCGTTCCGCGCAGCCAGATATAAACAAAAAGAAAGAAGATGATCTTTACTAAAAAGCCGATCGCGCTGACAAGCCCAAACAGAAACGTGCCGCGCCCAAAGATGTCTTCCGCGAACGGCACGTTCCAGCCGCCGAGAAAGAGCGTGGTCGCGAGCATCGAAACCGTGAACATGTTGATGTATTCAGCGAGGAAGAAGAGCGCAAACTTCATCGCGCTGTATTCCGTGTGAAAACCTGCAACTAGTTCGGTTTCGGCTTCGGGAAGATCGAACGGAATACGATTGGTTTCTGCAATTGCGGCGATCAGGAAGATGATAAATCCGAGTGGCTGAAACAAAATCAACCAGCGCGTGCCATGCCAGGCGGACTGCAGTTCGACGATACGGGCGATGTCGAGAGTGCCGGCCAGTATGACGGCGCCGATCAAACTCAATCCGAGCGCGAGTTCGTACGAGATCATCTGCGCGGAAGAGCGCAGACCGCCCATCAGGCTGTACTTATTGTTTGAAGACCAGCCGGCCAGCATGATGCCGTAGACGCCGATGGATGAGATACCCAGCACGTAGAGCAAACTGATGTCGAAACGCGCGATGACAAGCGGGATCGTAATGTCAGTAAAAGGAATTCTAATGTCCGGGCCAAACGGATAGACGATCATCGTCATCAACGCTGCCATCGTCGCGATCACTGGAGCGAGAAAGTAGACGAAGCGCGTTGATTTGTCGGGGACGATGTCTTCTTTGAGAATGAACTTGAGCAGGTCTGCGAATGGCTGAAGCACGCCGCCGTAGCCGACGCGGTTTGGACCAAGACGGCCCTGGATGAATCCGAGTATGCGTCGCTCGGCGAGCACCGTGTAGGCCACGATCAGGAGCACGACGGTAAAAGCTACCGTGATAGCAGCAAGCTTCAGGGCGATATCAATTGCGAGGTCCATCCGTTTTCGATCCGCGTCCGTTGGTCGTTATCTGATAAAGGGGCGAGATGGCGGTCGTCTCGGGCCGCGGATTGCCGTTCGCGAGCAGGTGAAACTGCGGCACTTTGTCAGTCAACATCCCCAGCCTGAACAACTCGGTGCCCACGTCCGGCGTGGCGTTGATCTTTTCACCTTCGTCCGGAAATGAAGTGACTGCGTTCTGCACTGTTTCCATTGCCGCAGAAACGTCAGTGGCGCCAACCTGGTGTTTCACCTGGACCGGATTCGTCTCGTCCTTCAGCAACGGGTAACGCATTCCCGCGTATGCCGGAACATTTTGAGCTATATCGAGAAACACGGCGCTTGCCGACATCTCGTATCCGAAGTCGAGCCCGAGCTCTTTTGAAAGTTGCGAGACGATCATCCAGTCAGGTTTCGACTGGTGTATTGGCGGAATCGACTGTCGCACACGTTGGACCAGGCCGGAGTTGTTAGTGAACGTGCCGTCCTGTTCGGCGTACGAAGCAGCGGGCAGAACCACGTCCGCGGCCTCCGTAGTCTCGTTCTCAAACAGCTCCTGGACCACTAGAAAATCGAGTTTAGAGAGCGCGTCTTTATCCGCGGAAAGCTGCTCGGGTAAGAACGATCCGGCCATGTAAAGCGCGCGAATTTCCGCGCCGGCTGCGGCGAGGATCTTCGCTGGAGACGTTGGCCGCTCCATCATGCCCATGTCGTGCGCGCCGATGCTGTTGTTGTAGAACGGCAGCGGGTGAAACAACACGCGCCGGCCCTCGGCCGCAAAGACTTGCGACCACTGAGCAATGATCGCCTGTGCGTCACCACTGAGTTCGTGTCCAAACAGTACCACTACGTCACCGGTACTGTTTGCTAATGCCTCGCGCGCCGCGTCGATGGCGTCTGATTCGAGGCCCGTTTTGCGTGCGGCACGAGTGGAGTAGTCTTTATCGGAGAGCGCGAGAACAACGGCGTCTTCTGTGCCTGGTCTGACGTGCAGGAAGATCTTGGCCTGCTCGCGCAAACGAATCGGAACTGAATTGACGAGCACAAACGTGGAGCCGCCGTTTCTTACCGCCTGCCTGATCGCCCGACCTGTCAGTGGTTGCAACTCACTCGGATCGCCGCCGATCTGGATGATCGTTTTTGCATAGCGAATGTCGCGATGTGTTGCGAGCGGTGCGCCGAGGTTTTGGAAGAACGACTTGAGAGTCAGCAGATCCGTCGTCGTGTAGTTCTCGGTGCCGACGAGCTCGGTCGCAAACTTGTGCAGCACGTGCAGCGATTCGTTTGTCAGTCGTGGACTGCCGATGACGCCGATCGAATTTCGTCCATGCTCGTCAGCGATTTTGTCGAGACGGTCGGCGACGTGTCGAATCGCGTCATCCCACGTTGCCGGGATCAGCTTGCCGCCTTTTTTGTAACGGATCATTGGCGTGCGAATGCGCGCTTCGTGATTAATAAAAGGATGCGCGAAGCGGCCCTTCACACAAAGAAACTCGCCGTTGATCCCGTTGACGTAACGGTCGCGTGCGACCGAGCGCATCACTTCACCACCGCGTGAGCCAAGCGACATCTGGCAACCGTCCGAACAGAAGTTGCACGTCGTGATCGTCTGGGCCAGCTCCCAGGGCCGCGTCTGGTGACGGTAAGTGGCGTCGAGAAGCGTTCCGGTCGGACAAACTTCGATACAGTTTCCACACTGCGAACAGTCGAGCCATCCGAGATATGTGCCGATAACGGTGTTGACGCCGCGGCCGCCCGCCTCGATCGCTTCCTCGCCCATCCACTCATCGCACACACGCGTGCAGCGTTTGCAGAGGATGCAGCGTTGCGGATCGTTGGCGACCATCGGCGAGAGATATCTCTCGGCGTAGTAGTTTTTCTTTTCGGTGAAACGCTCTTCGAGTCCGCCCCAGTCGAAAGTCATCTCCTGGAGTTCGCACTCACCACCGCGATCGCACACAGGGCAATCGAGCGGGTGATTGGCGAGGAGAAACTCGGTCATGCCGCGCTGTGCTTTTTCGATCTCCTCGCTCTGCGTGGTGACGATCATTCCGTCGGTACACGTGATCGTGCACGACGTTTGCAGCTTCGGCATCTTCTCGATGCGCACGAGACACATACGACACGATGCCTGCAGCGCAAGATCGGCGTAATAACAGAACGAAGGGATATCAAACCCCTTCTCGCGGCACACATCGATCAGACGTGCACCTTTCGGCACCTGAAAATCCTTGCCGTTAATCGTTACCTTTACTGTTTCAGTCGACATTTAAATACTTAACTCAAAATGCGCTACTGGTTCCGTTGAAGACTACGCCGAAGGCGTTCGCTAATTTGAGCCCAGTGTTGGAGCGCAGCGACAACGCTGGGTATCAATTCAACATAAGCTCAAACCCTGAAAGGGTTAGGCGATTGGCGAACCCTTACAGGGTTCATTTTTAGGATTAGCCATGAGTCCCAGGGTTGTCGCTGCGCTCCAACCCTGGGCTGAAATTAGCCCACGCCTTCGGCGTTTTCAACCCTCTCTTTTGAGCCGTCCTGATCCGTGATCCGCGGCCTGAAGTCTTCGGGGAAGCGTTTGATCGCTGATTGAATCGGCCAAGCCGCAGCGTCTCCCAGCGGGCAGAACGATTTCCCTTCGATGTTGTCGCAGAGATCCAACAGCAGTTGCGCGTCTTCGGGACGCCCGCCGCCGTTCTCGATACGTTTGAAGACCTTCACCAGCCAGTCCGTGCCTTCACGACACGGCGTACACCAGCCACACGACTCATGTTTGTAAAACTCTGTCAGGTTCTTTGTTGACTCGAAAATGTCCACCGTCTCATCCATGACGATGAAGCCACCCGAACCGACACTCGAACCCGCAGCCACCAATCCTTCATAGTCCATGCGCACGTCTTTGCCGATTATCTGATCCGCGCGCATGATGTAAACAGACGACCCGCCCGGAATGACGGCTTTCAACTTCTTGCCGTCGAGCATTCCGTGGCAGTCTTCCATGATGAACTTTTCCATGTCGTCGTAGCCCATCGGCAGTTCGTAAACTCCGGGACTATTGACATGACCTGAAACTGACCAGACCTTAGTGCCGCCACTCTTCTCAGTCCCGAGTTTTTGATAAGCCTCGCCGCCCATCTTGATGATGTCGGGCACCGCCGTCAGCGTCTCGACGTTGTTCACAACTGTCGGGCACGCATACAAACCGGAAACAGCAGGAAAGGGAGGCTTCATTCGCGGATGCCCGCGCAGTCCTTCGAGCGAACTCAGCAGTGCCGTTTCTTCACCGCAGATGTAAGCGCCCGCGCCCGTGTGTGTGAAAACCTCGCACGAGAAATTTGTCCCGAGAATGTTATTTCCAACCAGACCCGCCTCACGCGCTTCCGCGATCGCGACGTCCATGATGTCGATCAGGTATTTGTACTCGCCGCGCGTATAGATGTAAGTCGTCTTTGAACCAAGCGCGTAGGCGGCGATCAACATGCCCTCGATGAGCATGTGTGGATCGCGTTCCATCAGGTAGCGATCCTTGAACGTACCCGGCTCGGATTCATCGGCGTTACACACGACGTACTTCGGTTTCGGCGAGTCTTTCGGCACGAAGCTCCACTTCATGCCCGTCGGAAAACCTGCGCCGCCGCGACCGCGCAGTGCTGACTTCTTCACATCGTTGATCACGTCGTCAGGCGACATGCCGTTGAAAACTTTTTGAATCGCCTCGTAGCCGCCGTTGCGACGATACACGTCGAGCGAACGAGAGTTTTCGAGATGAACTCGTCGCAATTGCAGTGGCTCACATCCGATGGCTTCGATACGCATAACTACGGCAGTGTTTCCAGTATCTGATCGATCTTCTGCGGCGTCAGATCCTCGTGATAGTCGAAGTTGATTTGCAACATCGGCGCCGTGCCGCACGATCCGAGACATTCAACTTCACTCAAAGTAAAACGACCGTCCGCGGTTGTCTCGCCGGGTTTGATTCCCAGCTTTTGCGAGCAATACTCGGTGATCTTTCCAGCGCCGCGGATCTTGCACGAGAGGGTCCGGCAAATCTGAATGTGATACTTGCCGATAGGTTCTACGTGGATCATCGAGTAGAACGTCGCGACTTCCCAGATGTCCGTAACACGCAGCTTCAGGCGGTTCGCGAGATAGAGCACACCCGGAGGATCGAGATAGCCGCGCTCGCGTTGCACGATGAACATCAGTGGCAGTATTGCCGAACGCATCACCGGATACTTCGCGAGATGGGCATCAATCTCCGTCTCGACCTCGGGCGAGAACGTCGCAGGCTCAACACCGAGATTGACAGGCTGCGACAGCGGTTGAATGTTTACGATCTGCGTGCTCATTGAATTTGTTAGCCGCGGATGAACGCAAATTTACACAGATTTTTATCTGCGTGCATTCGCGTTAATCTGTGGCCAAAACTATCTATCTATCTCACCTAAAACTATATCGAGCGAACCGATGATCGCCACGATGTCTGCAATCATCTCGCCTTCCGCCATTACGGGCAGCGCCGAGAGATTTACGAAACTTGGGCCACGGAAGTGGACGCGATTCGGTTTTGGTCCACCATCCGATTTCATGTACACACCCAACTCGCCCTTCGAAGCTTCGATCGGGAAATAAACCTCGCCCGCAGGCACATCGAAACCTTCCGCCACGATCAGGAAGTGATGGATCAACGCGTCCATGTGACTCTTCATCGCTTCACGATCCGGCAGCACGACTTTCGGCGCGTCTGCTTTCACCGGTCCAGGCCGCAAACGCGAGAGCGCCTGACCGGAGATCTTGTGCGACTCTTTCATCTCGCGCATGCGAACCATGTAACGCGCCCACACGTCGCCATCAGTCTCGACCGGAACTTCAAAATCGTACTGCTCATAACTGGTGTATGGATTCGCGCGGCGTATATCGAGATTCACGCCGCTGCCGCGCAAACACGGACCGGAAAGTCCCCAGTCAATCGCATCCTCAGCGGAGATGCGCCCGACTCCCTGTGTTCGTCGTTGGAAAATCTTGTTGCCGGTAAGCAGTTTGTGAAACTCATCGAGTGCTCCTGGAAAGCTATCCAGAAACTGCTTGCAGCGGTTCTCGAAACCGGCGGGCAGGTCCATCATCA